>JBEIFU010000056.1:0-12879 GCA_040382295.1 Alphaproteobacteria bacterium | reverse complement strand
GCCGCCGGAGCCTGACGATCTCGGCCTCCATCCCTTCTGCCAGGACCATTTCCCGCTTGCCGGACCGGACCCCCTCCAGGATCAGGGCCGCGAGCACGTCAGGCGCTAGACCATTGTCAATCGCAGCATCGCTGACGCCCCGCGCCTCTCCGGTCGCGCCCAGCGCGTTGCGGGAAACATTGGTCCTCACCGAACCTGGCGCCACGACCAGAACCCGAACACCCTGCTCAGCCGTTTCTGCGCGCAGGCTGTCATGGTAGCCAATCAACCCGTGCTTGGCAGCGCTATAGGCCGTTCGCAAGGGCGCACCCACGAGCCCAGCCACGCTCGAAATGGCCACGATGTCCCCGCCACCCGTTGCGACCATGCGCGGCAAAAGGGCCTGCGTCAACGCAATGGGCGCAAGGAGGTCAACCGCGATGATCTTCTGATAGACGTCAAAGACGGTTTCAACCGCAACCGAGCGCTGCGAGATGCCGGCATTGTTCACAAGCCCGTCCACCTTGCCTGCCCAAGTGCATGCCTTGTCAACGACACCGGGCAACGACGCATAGTCGGTTGCTTCGAAAGGCAGCACCAGCGTCCCGGTGGTGCAGGCCGCAGCAACCTCATTCAGCGCATCAACGTTCCGCCCGGAGAGGACCAACCGCGCGCCTTCCCGTGACAGGGCGCTGGCGAGGGCCGCACCGATTCCGGAAGACGCACCAGTGATCCACCAGCATTTGCCCTCGAACATGACTGCCTCCTGTCTTTGAGAACAGGACACTCGCAGGCACCATGACACCTTGTCCAGTGGGCTCAGGCCCCGCGAGGGATCTCGAAGTGCCGGTGGACCTGCACAGACAAGAGCAACCCGAAGCCGATCAGCACCGTCAACAGCGCCGTCCCACCGTAGGAAACGAGCGGCAGCGGGATCCCGACAACTGGAATAAGCCCCATGGACATGGATGTATTGATCAGGATGTAGAGCAGGAAATTCAGGCAGACACCCATCGCAACAAGGCGCCCGAACTGGCTGCGGGCTTTCAAACCGATCCTGACCCCTTGAGCAAGGAGCGCCAGATAGAGACCCATGAGGATGAGCAGCCCGAACAGGCCGAACTCCTCACCCAAGACCGTGAAGATGAAGTCCGTTTGCTTCTCCGGCAGGAAGTTGAGACGGCTCTGGGTCCCCTGGCCAAACCCCTTGCCGAAGACCCCGCCGGATCCGATGGCAATCTTGGACTGGGTGATGTTGTAGCCCGCTCCAAGCGGATCACTTTCAGGATCGAGGAACGTCTGCACACGCTGCTTCTGATAGTCCTTCAGCGCATACTCCCAACCCAGCGGGATCACGGCCAGCCCAATCGCAAGAACAGGAACAATGATCTTCCAGGACAGGCCAGCAAGGAAGACAAGCCCACACCCGCTGGCAATGAGGATCATTGCGGTCCCAAGATTGGGCTGGATAAGCACAAGGCCCGCAGGAACCATGATGAGGAGCAGTGCCGGCAATAATCGCGAGAGGCGCGAGACGTCATCAAGCAACACGCCATGCAGGAATCGCGAGAGCGCGAGGATCAACGCGATCTTCATCAGTTCAGAGGGCTGCAACTGGAGCGGCCCAATGTCGATCCACCGCTCGGCGCCCTTCCCCATGCGGCCAGCGAACTCTGTGGCAAGTAACAGCAGCAACGACGCGCCATAGATCGGATAGGCGAGGCGATACCATACCCGTACGTGGATCAGCGCAATCACCAGCAACAGCACAACGCCGATTCCAAAGCGAGCAATCTGCCGGCCAGCCCATGGCTCGAAACTTCCACCCGCGACCGAATAGAGAAGCGCAAAGCCGATTGTGGAAATGACAACGACAAGCGTGACAAGGGTCCAGTTCAACTGGCGCAACTTTCCCGCCAGTCGCAATTCCCGCGCCGCCGCTGATAACGTATCGTCAAGCGCCATCGCGGTTACCCTGCGCCGGATGGCCCGCCTCGATGTCCCGTCCTTGCGGAACATAAAGCGGTTTGCGCGAGGGATCGCGCTGGGCAACCAATGTCATGACATCCTTGGCGATCGGCGCGGCCGTGCGCGAACCGCCGCCGCCATGTTCCACGACAACCGAAATCGCATAGCGCGGATGGACCACGGGCGCGAAAGCAATGAAGAGCGCATGGTCCCTCAACGCGTAGGGAATGGTGGTGAAATCCCGTCCCCGCAAGGCCGCTGTAAGCCGGCGAACCTGTGCCGTGCCAGTCTTGCCGGCCATGTCAAATCCCTCGACATCCAGACGCGACCGCGCGGCAGTACCACCCTGGTTGGTCACGGCATCCATGCTATTATGAATGATGGCAACATGTGCCGGATCAAGCCCGAGTTCCTCGACTGCCGGACGATTGTAAGTCTTGCCGCCGAATGACTTGATGACATGCGGCAGAACAGCCTTGCCGCCATTCGCCAACCGGGCCGTCATCACGCAAAGTTGCAGGGGCGTCATCAGAACAGCGCCCTGCCCGATCCCGACGTTATAGGTATCTCCATCCCGCCAGATATCGTTACGAGCGCGCTTCTTCCATTCCGGGTCTGGCATCAACCCTTTCTTCTCGCCAGGGATCTCGAGCCCATAGGACTCGCCGACCCCAAACTTGTGCGACATCGCCGCAATCGCGTCGATACCCGTGCGCCGCGCACATTCATAGAAGTAGACGTCGCACGAGTGCTTCATCGCAAGCGTCATGTCCATGCTGCCATGCCCACCGCGCTTCCAGCAGTGAAACACATGCCGCCCCAGCGACGTCGCCCCCGAGCAATGCACACGGGTCTGAGGCGTCATGGCGCCCGAGGCAAGCGCGGCCAGCGCAACGATGGGCTTGTAGGTCGAGCCCGGGGGATACATCCCCGTAATCGCCTTGTTCAGAAGCGGCTTGAGAGGATCCTCATTAAGCGCTCGCCAGACTTTCGGCGAGACAGTCGTCGTGAATTCGTTGGGATCAAAGCCCGGCGCTGAAACAATCGAGATGAGCTCACCCGTGATCACGTCCATGACCACCACAGAGCCGCTCTGCCCAGCCAGCCGCTCCTGAGCCAGCTTCTGCACTTCCATGTCCAGTGACAGCACGACGTCTTCGCCGGGCTTTCCCTTCGTGCGTGCCAACTCCCGGATGACGCGCCCATGCGCATTGACCTCGTTATGGGCGGCATCCGGCTTGCCACGCAGCGCTACGTCTGCGGCCTTCTCCACACCCGATCGACCGATGCGGAAACCCGGCAGCGACAGAAGCTGAGGCTCTTCTGAGACATCCTTGTCGGTGGGCCCTGCCACATAACCCAGCACATGGCTCAGCCAGGGACCGAACGGATAAGAACGCAACTCACCCACGTCGGGCGTCAAGCCGACGAGATCGGCTGCATGCAAATTGACGCGCGCGAATTCCTCCCAGCTGAGTCCCTCCGTGACGAGCACAGGATTGAACGGTTTCGCACGCCGGATATCTCGCAGCACACGCTTGATGCGGCCAGGCGGCATGTCGACCAGGGACGCGACACGCTCAAGGGCAGCCGCAGGGTCCGGCGTCCGTTCCGGCGTCAGCAGCAGGCGAAAGTTCTGCGCCGTCCTCGCAAGCTCCACCCCGAAGCGGTCATAGATCCGGCCACGGCGCGGTGCGAGCAGCTGCAGGTTGATGCGGTTATCCTCCGCCATCATCGCGAAGCGGTCCCGCTCCAGCACGGAAAGCTGAACCATGCGACCCGTCAGCAGACCAAACAGCCCGAGCGTACCAGCCGACAGCAGCGCCGTCCGCCGACTGAACGCCCTGAACCGGACACTGTCCCGCCCATCCATCATCTGAATACCCGCCCCCTCACACGCCCTCGGGGACGGTTGTCAGCAATCGACGGAACCACGCGAAGACCCTCGCAAACAGGGGATAGAGGGCAAGCGTGACCAACCCCTGCAACAGAAGCTCGCCAGGAGGCAGCCATCGTTCGAACAGGACCATCGCCAGCAGCCAGGCAAACACCGTCGCAAAGGCTGCGACCAGCGCGAAACCGAGCCAGGCGCCGATACCCGTTCGTCCTCGGAAAAAGACACGTTGGGTCAAGGTGAAGCCATAGGTGGCAAGGTAGACGAGCACCCAGAAGCCGAGGGGCGTACCAGACAGCAGGTCCTGCGCAGCGCCCATCAGGAAAACAGCCCACGGCGGCAGGAACGAGGGTCCATTGATCGCCCAGAAGAACAGGCTGGCCAAGGCCACATTCGCAACCGGCACCGCATCGTGAAACAGGTTGAGTGGAATGCCGGAAACGAGCATGAACACAATGGTTATCGCGAACGGCAGCGACCGCCAGCAGAATTGGACCGTCCACATATAGGCCGCATGCGCCGTTTCAATCATCGGGTGAAGGCCCCATCCAGACGCATGACAACCGGCCGCGGCGCTGAGGACGGCATAGGCGCAGGTGCCACCCCGCCGCTTGCCGACGACGGGACCGGGCTAACGCTGGGCGAGGAGGATGGCGCGGCTTCATTGGGCCCATCGACATCGACCGGCGCGGTGTAGCGCAGGATCCGCACGAAGTCTGCACGACGCTCACTCGTGGACAGTTGCACCCAGGGTGATCGGCTCCCTTTCGCGACAACGCCCACGACGATACCTGGCGGCAGTGCACCACCATCAGCTGTGGTGAGAACGCGCGAACCCGCTGTCAACCGCGAGCCCGGCGGAAGATACTCCAGCGTCGGACGATCGGTATTGTTGCCCACGAGGATTGCCTTGAGGTTGGCACCCTCGATGATGACGGGGATACGGCTGTTGAAATCGGTCAGCAACAAGACGCGCGAGGAACGCTTTCCCGTCCCGACGACCCGTCCTAGCAAGCCACGATCATCCACGACAGCCTGTCCTTTGGTCACGCCCCCCGCGCTTCCCACATTGACAAGCATCGAGCGCATGAAGGGCCCCGAGAGATCCGCGATCACGCGACCCGCCACACCCGCCACAGGCGCCTCAGTCGGGACGCGCAGCAATTCCTCGAAGCGCCGCACCTTCCGCTGCAACTCGCCAAGCTCTCCCAGTGCCATGCGCAGCCGGACATTTTCATCACGCAGGCGGGCGTTTTCCTCATAAACCGTGAGGAAGGTTCCAACACCCTCAATCCAGCGATTGGCTTCCGCCGCAGGCGCTGCAAAGACCTCCATGGCACCTGACGTGAAATCGTCAACAGCTCCCCGCAGGGACTGTGTCAGCTCACCTTGCCCCCGGCTGACGGCGAGAAGGCCCACGCCAACAATCAACAGCAGCACGAGCAGGCGGTTCTGGACAGCGAAAGCCCAGAGCCCGGAAGATCTGCGCCGGCTGGAATTCAATGCCATGGGCGACGACCGCTCGGATCAGTAATAGACCGACGACAATACTTGCCTGTGCGTGTTCAGGTGCTCAAGCACTTTTCCTGTTCCCAATGCAACGCAGGATAGCGGCTCATCGGCAATCGAAACCGGAAGGCCTGTCCGCTCCCTGAGGACCTGGTCAAGATTTGACAGCAGGGCACCGCCGCCGGTCATCACGATCCCCTTCTCGACGATGTCCGCGGCCAGTTCGGGCGGCGTTGCCTCAAGGGCAACCTTAACAGCCTCCACAATCTGGCTCACGGGCTCCTGGAGGGCGTCAGCAATCAGCGCCTGGCTGATGGTAATTTCCTTGGGCACGCCATTCAGGAGGTCCCGCCCCTTGATGTCGATCCGAACCTCGTTCGCATTCTCAGGAGCCTTGGCACTGCCCACCTCTTTCTTGATCCGCTCGGCCGAGGCCTCGCCGATCAGCAGGTTATGGTGTCGGCGAATATAGGAAATGATGGCTTCATCCATCTTGTCGCCGCCGACGCGAACGGACCGCGCGTAGACGATACCCCCAAGCGACAGCACAGCAACTTCCGTTGTCCCGCCACCGATATCGACAACCATGGAGCCCGTGGCCTCGGTGACCGGCAGGTCAGCCCCGATCGCCGCCGCCATGGGCTCCTCGATCAGATAGACCCGCCGCGCGCCAGCATGTAACGCCGATTCCTGGATCGCCCGCTTCTCGACGGCAGTAGCGCCCGACGGCACGCAGATGATGATCATCGGATTGGCAAACGAGCGCCGATTATGCACCTTGCGAATGAAGTGCTTGATCATTTCCTCCGCAACCTCGAAATCCGCGATCACGCCATCACGCATCGGACGGATCGCCTCGATATTGCCCGGAGTTCGGCCCAGCATCATCTTGGCGGCATTGCCAACCTCAAGAACATGCTTCTTCCCGTTCTTGTTCATGATGGCAACGACCGATGGTTCGTTCAGCACGATGCCACGCCCCTTCACATAGACCAGTGTATTGGCCGTCCCTAGATCGATGGCCATGTCAGATGACAGCATTCCAAGCAAACTAGACAGCATCGGAGTCTCCAACTTCTTCTTGTTGGCGGATGGTCCTTGCCGGGCCATCCGCAGGAACCGGCAGTGCTAGCGCGCCACCGTCAGGGTTTCGGGTTTAACTTTTTGTCGCTTGATGAGAAGTTTGTTGAGGGCATGCACATAGGCCTTCGCCGCAGCGACAAGCGTGTCGGTATCAGCCGCCCGGCCCGTCACGCTGCGTCCATCTTCCGCCAGCCTGACCGTCACGCCAGCCTGCGCATCCGTGCCCTCGGTGACGGCATGAACATCGAAAAGAGCAAGCGTCGCATCATGCGCATAGAGCGCCTTGATGGCATTGAAGATGGCGTCGACTGGCCCGTCACCCCGCGCAACACCAATCCGGTTGATCCCGTCGACCGACAGTTCGAGTTCCGCACTCTGCGGCCCGAATGTACCAGCGACAACGCGCAGGCTCACGAACTGGATCGTATCCTGCCCACGGGCGATCTCGTCATCGACCAGCGCAATGATGTCCTCATCGAAAACATGCTTCTTCTTGTCCGCAAGTTCCTTGAACCGGCGGAAGGCGTCCTCAAGCGCATTGGCGCCCAGAGTATAGCCAAGGGCCTCGAGCTTGTCCCTGAACGCGTGCCGACCAGACAACTTACCCAGCACCAGAGACGTCTTCGCAACCCCGACCGACTCCGGCGTCATGATTTCGTAGGTCTGCGTGTGCTTGAGCATTCCGTCCTGGTGAATGCCGGACTCGTGTGCAAAAGCATTCTTGCCCACGATGGCCTTGTTGAACTGAACCGGGAAACCCGTAACGTTCGAGACAAGCTTGGATGCACGCATCAGCAGCGTGGTCTCGATCCCCGTCACGAACGGCAGCACGTCCTGACGGACATTCATCGCCATCACGATCTCTTCAAGCGCGGCATTCCCGGCACGTTCGCCGATTCCATTGATGGTGCACTCGATCTGGCGCGCACCTGCCGCAACGCCCGCAAGCGAGTTGGCAACGGCCAGACCGAGGTCATTGTGGCAATGGGTGGAGAACACAACCCTGTCAGCACCCGGAACACGTTCGATCAGCGCCCCGATCAGCGCCCCATACTCGAAAGGAATGGCATAGCCAACAGTGTCGGGAATGTTGATCGTCGTCGCGCCGCAACGGATCGCAGCTTCTACGCAGCGACAGAGGAAATCGAACTCCGTGCGCGTTGCATCCTCGGCAGACCACTCGACATTGTCGGTAAGGTTGCGCGCACGCGTCACGCTGGCGACCACCGCCTCTAGCACTTCATGGGGCTCGAGCTGCAGCTTGTGGCGCATGTGCACGGGACTGGTGGAAATGAACGTATGGATCCGGCCCTGCCGAGCACCCTTGATCGCCTCCCCGGCCCGGTCGATGTCCTTGATGCCGGCTCGCGCAAGCCCGCACACCACGGCACGCTTCACCACCCTTGAAATTTCCTGTACCGCCTCGAAATCCCCATTTGAGGCCACCGGAAAACCCGCTTCGATCACATCGACACCAAGTTCATCGAGCATCTCGGCAATCTTGATCTTCTCCTCGAGATTCATCGCCGCACCCGGCGACTGCTCGCCGTCACGCAAGGTCGTATCGAAAATCGTAATCCTGCTGGAATTGGACATGGTCTGAACTCACTTCCCGCTTGCACGCGGTTTCGGATCTGGTGCCCGGAGCTCTGCATCCCTCGATCCCCTAGGCTCTGGCCACCTCGCCCCATGGGCACGGTAAGCGGCCATCCTGCGCCTAGGGGCGTCTAAGCAGCAGCCCAAGCCCGATCCGGAGGCAATGACGCAGACCACCAAAGGCGCGCAGGCCCAGGCGCGCACCGAACGCACCCCGCTCTCCCGCAACGAAACCTTCGCCGACCATGCCGTCCAGACCTCACGCGCCAGCCTGTAACCTGGCGTTGACCATAAGGGCTGCCTCTTAAAGTCGCGTGAAACCGGCGACCGCAGAAACACCCTTCCGATGCAATTTCATAAGGCAAATCACCAGCCTTGCGCAATCACAATCACACGCCCGCGGTGCAATTTCCGCCACGCCTCCAACGACGAGGCAGGCGCCCCGCGCGCTGCAGGCAAGACAACCTTCGAAGCCGACCCCGCGCTAACCGAATGGTGAGCATCTTCATGCTTGAATAGACTGGATCTGACAGGGGCAGGCTGCATCATGGGAAACATCGCGTCACCGGAACCGATGCCGGCAAAGGCCGCTGCACGCCTTTGGCAGCACCGGCTTCTGCAATTGGTCCTTCCGCTGACGACCTCAGCCATTTTCACAGCCGCCGCCCTGCTCTTCTGGGTTCAGCCCATGGTCGGCAAACTGGTGCTTCCCCTCCTGGGAGGAACCCCGGCCGTCTGGGCAGCAACCCTCCTTTTCTTCCAGACCGCCCTGCTGCTTGGATACCTCTACGCCCACGCACTTGGCAGCGTCCTGCCCCTGCGCAGCCAGCTTCTGGCGCACATGTGTGTCCTGCTTCTGGCCGCACTGACGCTGCCCATTGCCATTCCGGCCGGTGTCCAGCCGCCGACCGACAGCATGCCTGTCCTGTGGCTGTTCGGTCTCTTTGCGATCACGGTGGGCGCCCCGTACACCGCGCTTGCCGCCACATCCCCCCTGCTGCAGCGCTGGTTCTCCATGTCCGGACACGCAGCCGCATCCAATCCCTACCAGCTTTACGTGGCCTCGAATGTCGGCAGCCTTGTCGGCCTCCTTGGATACCCCTTGCTGGTGGAACCCCTGGCCGGCGCGAGCTTCCAGACAGTCCTGTGGTCGGTCGGCTTCATGCTGCTGGTATTGATGATCGGATGTGGCGCCCTGGCGCTGCAGGCCCAGCCGCAAACCACCAACGAGGCAACCGGCGCCGAAACCGCGTCCGTGACAGGCTTTGAACGCTTTCGCTGGGTGGCCCTGGCCTTCGTCCCTTCCAGCCTGCTCCTCGGCGTGACAACACACATCACGACCGACATCGTCGCCATGCCGCTTCTATGGGCGATCCCCCTGGCGCTCTACCTCGTCAGCTTCATCGTCGCCTTCGCCGATCGGCGCCTTGTTTCACGCCCGACCCTGTTGAGGCTGGAAGCATTGGCCATTGTCGTCCTGGCGACGCTGATGTGGTTCATGGGAGCGACGTTCCTTGGCCTCGTCATCGGCCTGCTCGCCTTTCTGGTTATCGCCATTGCACGGCACGCAGAGTTGGTCGAAACGCGTCCACCCTCAGCAAAGCTGACGGAGTTCTATCTCTGGATGTCCTTCGGCGGCGCCCTCGGCGGCGTGTTCAACGCGATCGTCGCCCCCCTCGCCTTCGATACGGTGGCCGAGTATCCCCTCACGCTTGCGGCAGCCGCCTTCACACGTCTGCTCATGGTTCCGGCGTCGGAACGCTGGTCATTCAAGCCGGTCGATTTCGTACTGCCCGCACTCGCAGTCCTTGCCCTGACATCCATGCACTACTTCAGCTACGACGTATCACAATTCCCGGCGCTCATTATGGTCGGGACGATCTGCCTCACCGCGATCCTCGTGTACACGTTCCAGGACAAGCCTTGGCGCTTCGCACTCGGCGTGTGCTGCATGCTGGCGCTTCTGGTTGGACGCTTTGACAGTGCACTGGTCTATCAGGCCCGCAGCTTCTTCGGCACTCACCGCATTCATATCCAGACCAGCTCCAACCTCGCCATCCTGGCTCACGGCACGACCATCCATGGCGCGCAGCAGATCGGGGAGGAACGGCCGACACCACTAACCTACTATGCGCAGGAAGGCCCGATGGGCCAGGCACTGCTGGCCCTGCGCCCGCTTTCCTCCAATTTCCGTATCGGCGTCGTGGGCATGGGCTCAGGCGCATCCGCCTGCCACGCGACACAGGGGGATACCTGGACGTTCTACGAAATCGACCCGCTGGTCATCAGCATCGCCCGCGACCATGGAATGTTCAGGTTCCTACGCGATTGCACGCCCAACGCGCGCATCGTGACCGGCGACGCTCGCCTGTCGCTGGCGGGCGAACCTGACGCAGCCTTCGACATCCTGATCCTCGACGCATTCAGCTCCGACTCCATCCCCACCCACTTGATGACGCGCGAAGCCCTCGAGCTTGCCCGTGCCAAGCTGGCACCCGATGGCGTGATCCTCTTCAACATCTCGAACCGTTATCTCATGCTCGAACAGGTCGTAGCGAACACCGCACAGGCCGCAGGCCTTGCCGGCATCACGCAATTCTTTAAAGCAAGCCCGGAACAGGCAGCGCGCATGATCAGCACATCGCGCTGGGTTGCCCTGTCGAACAACAAGGCCACACTTGCACGCATCGCCGCCAATGGAAAGTGGCAGCCGCTCAAGACGGATCCCCGAAGCCCCGTCTGGACCGACGACTACTCGAGCCTGATGGGCGTGATCTCGTTCAAATAGCGCCGCGACGCACTAGGCTTCGAAGCGCACGCCCGTCATGCGCTCGCTCAGCACCCAAAGCTGCTCTGCGAGTTCAGGATCGATCGCCCAGGGGCGGACACCACTGAAGCCCTTGTCATCGGCCGGCACCGGCCTGGCAATGTCGCAATCCTCGCAATAGACCCCGCCCTTGCCCTCCAATTGCGGATTCACGGCGCACCAGACACTGGTTGCAGCCCCCTGGGCTGGCGTCTTGAAGCGTGGATCGACCTTTCCATCTGCATCCACCCAACCCATGGCGCGCTTTTCTTCCTCAGGCATGTAGCGTTGAAGGTCCGTCATGATCCCTCCCGGATGAACGGCAAAGGCACGCACGCCATGCGGCGCCCCGCGCCGGTCGAGTCCGATCGCAAACAGGGCATTCGCGGACTTGGCGCGCCCATACGCAACCCACTTGTTGTAGGGCGTCTGCTCGAAACCGGGATCCACAAGGTCGGCAGGACAGATACGATGGCCGATCGAAGACAGCGAGACGACGCGCGCCTTTCCCGCAGCCTTCAGCGCGGGCCAAAGGCGAGCGGTCAGATGGAAGTGCCCCAGATGATTTGTAGCGAATTGCGCCTCATAGCCGCGCGCGTCGCGCATCAGGGGCGAGGCCATGATCGCCGCATTATTGATCAGAATGTCGAGCCGCTGCGTCTGCGCCAGGAACGCCTTGCCAAAGGCATCAATACTCTGCGGATCCATCAAGTCGAGACTGGCTTGACGGACATTGGGTATGCCGGCCAGTGCACGCTGCGCCTTGTCGGGCGTGCGTGCAGGCACGATCACTGTCGCACCAGCCCCAGCCAGCGCCTTCGTTGTTTCAAGACCAAGGCCCGCATAGCCGCCGGTCACGACCGCAACCTTGCCGGTCAGGTCTCGCCCACCCAGTGCCTCGCGAGCCTCGGTTCGCATCCCATAGCCGGACTGCAGGGGTTTCTGTTCCGTGTGCATTGCTTATTTCTCCTGAAAAACGCTAACCCGCGGCAGACGGCCGTACAAGGGACGCCGCCCGCTTCGCCAGTCTGCGCGCTTCATCGGGATCCGACGCGCGCGCAACAACGACACCCATCCGCCGCTTGAGAAAGCTCTCCGGCTTACCGAACAGCCGCAACTCGGTACCCGGCACCGACAGCGCCTCAGCAACACCCTCGAATGCAACACCCGAGGCATCGACCCCACCATAGATCACGGCACTAGCCCCCGGCGTCCGAAGGCCTGTATCGACCGGCAGGCCAAGGATCGCACGCGCATGCAGCGCAAACTCGCTCTGATGCTGCGTGGCGAGTGTGACGAGCCCGGTATCATGGGGTCGCGGGCTGACCTCGGAAAACCAGACATCGTCACCCCTCACAAACAACTCGACACCAAAGATGCCAGCCCCACCGAGTGCATCCGTGATCTTTCGAGCCATGGCCTGCGCCCGTTCCAGCGCCAGCGCGCTCATGGGTTGGGGCTGCCACGACTCGACATAGTCCCCATCGACCTGCACATGTCCGATCGGCGCACAAAATGACGTGCCGCTGGCATGGCGAACGGTCAATAGCGTGATCTCGAAGTCGAACCGGATCTCGCTCTCGACAATGACACGCGCCTGCTTAACGCGACCCGCTGCCATCGCATAGTCCCAGGCGGCGCCAACACCAGCAGGCGCCTTGATGCGGCTCTGCCCCTTTCCCGAGGAGGACATCACGGGTTTGACGAAACACGGATAACCGATCCCCCCGTCAATCGCTGTTTGCAGTTCTTCAAGTGACGAGCAGAACGCATAGCGCGAGGTCGCAAGCCCGCAGTCTTCCGCTGCCATCCTGCGGATGCGTTCGCGGTTCATGGTCACATGTGCGGCATTCGCCGTCGGGATAACTCGGGCAAGGCTCTCGGCCTCGAGCCGAACCAGCTCATCCGTCGCAATCGCCTCAATCTCCGGAACGATGAAATGCGGCCGCTCGCGCAGGACAAGCTCGCGCAAGGCCGCACCATTCGTCATGTCGACCACATGCGAGCGATGCGCAACCTGATGTCCTGGAGCATTCGGATAGCG
>JBEIFU010000055.1:0-12955 GCA_040382295.1 Alphaproteobacteria bacterium | reverse complement strand
TCGGCAAGCCCAAGGCACTGGTTGAGCATGCCCGGTCGGCCATCGGTGACGATCCAGGTTACCTCCGCGGGCGTCGGATTATTCACAGAATTACGCAGTCCTGAAATTTTATTTCTGAAAATGGCCGATAAACGCTATACAACATAAGCGCGAAACAATCTTTTCTGGTTTTGTCTTATGCAGCGCAACAAGCTTGACACCATAGACCGTCGCATTCTTCACGAATTGCAGGCAGATGGACGCATCACGAATGTGGCGCTGTCACAGCGTGCCAAGATTTCAGCGCCGCCCTGTTTACGGCGGGTGCGCGCGCTGGAGCAAGACGGATTCATCCGCGGGTATCATGCTGACCTCGACCCCAAGGCGCTTGGCTATGAGGTGACGGCCTTCGCGTTTGTCGGCCTTACCAGCCAGGCTGAGCCAGACCTCAAGGCGTTCGAGGATCAGGTTCGCCAGTGGCCGATCGTTCGCGAATGCTACATGATGTCGGGCGAGGTCGACTTTGTCCTGAAATGTGTTGCCCACGACCTGGGCGAGTGGCAGGGCTTCGTGACACAGACCCTGACAGCGGCGCGCAGTGTGGCGTCCGTCAAGACCGCGCTGACCATACGCGAGTCGAAGCGTGAACCCGGCGTCCCCGTTGAGGTTGGCTAGCGGGGCACACGCTTGCGGCCGGGATTACTTGAACTCGACCTTGGTGATCTCGTAGGTGCGGCCACCGGAGGGTGTGTTCACTTCCACCGTGTCGCCCACTGACTTCCCGATCAGGGCTCGGGCAAGCGGCGAGGACAGCGAGATGCGTCCCTTTGCAAAGTCAGCCTCCATGTCGCCCACGATCTGGAACTTTGATTTCTGTTCCGTGTCCTCGTCCACAACCGTCACGGTCGCGCCAAACTTGACGCTCTTGCCCGACAATTTCGATACGTCGATCACTTGCGCGCGCGAGACCTTATCTTCCAGTTCCATGACGCGGCCTTCAATGAAGCTCTGGCGTTCCTTGGCGGAGTGATACTCGGCGTTTTCGGACAGGTCGCCGTGGGCACGCGCCTCCGAGATGGCCTTGATGATTGCCGGCCGCTCGACCGTTTTCAGGTGCTTGATTTCCGCCTCGAGCGCTGCGTAGCCCTGTGCGGTCATAGGAATCTTTTCCATTGCCTGACACTCATCACTTTCCGGTCGCGCCAAGGGACAACAGAAAACTGCGGCCTTGGCGGCGCGACCGACCAAGACCTTCGGACTGTCAATGGCTCGCTGAAGCACTGCAGCGCAGCTGGTGCCGCGGGGTTAACCCTTGAGCACGGTGCCAATATAGCAATCCATGGCCCGGATTTCAAGAACTCCCAGACCGAGGTTTGGGTTGAAACCCTAATTATATCAATGATTTAGTTTGCGTAGGCTTGAAGAGGGGCCACGTCGAGGCTGGTTGTTCTCAGGGCTGAAATGGATTGGACGGCGGCGGCCGCACCGGCCACGGTGGTGTAGTAGGGTATCTTCTGCATGAGGGCGGTTCGGCGAATGGACTGGGAGTCCTTCAGTGCCTGGGCGCCCTCCGTGGTGTTGAAGACCAGGGCAATGGTGCCGTCTTTCATTGCGTCGACGATGTGGGGTCGGCCTTCGTAGACCTTGTTGATCCGGGTCACCTCGAGGCCGCAGTCCACGAGATGCTTTGCAGTGCCGCCGGTGGCCACGATGTTGAACCCCATGGCGATAAGGTTTTGCACTGGAATCAATATGGCCTGCTTGTCCGCGTCCCTGACCGAGACAAAGACCGTTCCCTTGGCTGGCAAGGTTATGCCCGCTGCAATCTGGCTCTTTGCGAAGGCACGCTCGAAGTTCGAGTCGATCCCCATGACCTCGCCAGTTGATCTCATTTCCGGGCCCAGGACGACATCGACGCCCGGGAAGCGGGCAAAAGGCATGACAGCTTCCTTGACGGACATGTGACGCGGCACTCTCTCTTCCAACCCCAAGGTCGAAAGTTTTTCTCCTGACATCACGCGAGAGGCGATCGCTGCGACCGGCAGTCCCACCGCTTTGGCCACAAAGGGCACTGTACGGCTTGCCCGCGGATTGACTTCGAGGATGAAGATCTGTCCGGCCTGGATGGCGAATTGCACATTCATCAGTCCGACTACATTCAATTCGCGCGCGAGAGCCGCGGTCTGGCGCTTGAGTTCGGACACTGTTTCCGGCGACAGGGACCATGGCGGTATGGAGCAGGCGCTGTCGCCCGAGTGAACGCCTGCCTCTTCGATATGTTCCATGATGCCTGCAACAAAGACGCCGGTTTCATCCGCGATGGCATCCACATCCACTTCGACAGCATTGCGAAGGTACTGGTCGATGAGGACCGGGTCATCGCCGGAGATCCTGAAGACGTCGGTCTGGTCCAGGGTCTCACGCATGTGCTGCTCGTCGCGAACGATGGTCATGCCACGTCCACCCAGCACGAAAGATGGCCGTATCACGACCGGATAGCCAACCTCACGCGCGGCGAGGATTGCCTCTTCGGTTGTCAGGGCCGTGCGGTTCATCGGCTGCTTCAGGCCTATCGTGTCGATCAAAGCCTGGAAGCGCTTGCGGTCTTCGGCAATGTCGATGGCGTCGGGCTGCGTTCCGAGGATGGGGATCCTTGCGCCCTCGAGTGCGGCCGCCAGTTTGAGCGGCGTCTGGCCACCAAACTGGCAGATGACGCCGACAACTTCGCCCCGGGACTGCTCGGTGCGAATGAGTTCTATGACGTCCTCGGCGGTCAGGGGCTCGAAGTAGAGACGGTCGGAGGTGTCGTAGTCGGTTGATACGGTCTCTGGGTTGCAGTTGACCATGATCGTCTCGAAGCCTGCCTTGCCCAAGGCAAAGGCTGCATGGCAGCAGCAATAGTCGAACTCAATCCCCTGGCCGATGCGGTTCGGGCCGCCCCCGAGGATCACGACCTTGCGCCGATCCGTTGGTTCGCTTTCGCACTCCACGTGGCCGGCGCTGGCCACTTCGTATGTCGAATACATGTAGGGTGTGATCGCACGGAACTCGGCGGCGCAGGTGTCGATGCGCTTGAAAACGGGCGTGACGCCAACTCGACGGCGCAGACCTGCGACTTCGCTTTCCCTCTTGCCCGTGAGACGGGCGATGCGGGCATCGGAGAAACCCATGGCCTTGAGATCGCGCAGATCATCGGGATCCGTCGACAGTCCATGCGTGCGGAGAGAATCCTCGCTGCGAACGATGTGTTCGATCTGCTCGAGGAACCATGGATCTACCTTTGATGCTGCGTGGATCTCGGCATTGGTGAGCCCCATGCGGAAGGCTTGCGCGATGATACGAATGCGATCGGGCGTCGGTCGTGTCAGTGCTGCAATCACGGCATTGCGATCATCTCCCGATCCCACACCGGGTATCTCGATCTCGTCAAAGCCGGTGAGGCCAGTCTCGAGCGAGCGCAGGGCTTTCTGGATCGACTCTGCGAAGGTACGGCCGATCGCCATGGCTTCGCCGACGGACTTCATCGACGTCGTCAGGACCGGCTCTGCGCCCGGGAATTTCTCGAACGCGAAGCGGGGGATCTTGGTGACGACGTAGTCCAGCGTTGGCTCGAAGGAGGCTGGCGTTGCCTTCGTGATGTCGTTCGTCAGTTCATCGAGCGTGTAACCCACGGCGAGGCGCGCGGCGACCTTGGCGATCGGAAAGCCAGTCGCCTTCGAGGCGAGGGCCGAGGAGCGCGATACGCGCGGGTTCATCTCGATCACGACGAGGCGGCCGTCCTTCGGGTTGACGGCGAACTGAACGTTTGATCCACCCGTTTCCACGCCGATCTCGCGCAGCACGGCGATACTGGCGTTGCGCATGACCTGGTATTCCTTGTCGGTCAGCGTCAGGGCGGGGGCCACCGTTATCGAGTCGCCCGTGTGAACGCCCATCGGGTCGATGTTCTCGATGGAGCAGACGATGATGCAGTTGTCGGCGCGATCGCGAACCACCTCCATCTCGAATTCCTTCCACCCGAGGACTGACTCCTCGATGAGGACCGATCCCACCGGCGAGGCATCAATGCCGCGATCGACGATCTCGATGAATTCCTCGCGATTATAGGCGATGCCGCCGCCCTGTCCGCCCAGCGTGAAGGACGGCCGGATGATTGCGGGCAAGCCAACATTTTCGAGGCCAGCTAGGGCTTCCTCGCGCGTGGTTGCGATTCGCGAGCGCGGGCACTCCAGACCGATCTTGTCCATGGCGTCGCGGAACAGAAGCCTGTCCTCGGCCTTGGCGATCACGTCCGGCTTGGCGCCGATCATCTCGATATCGTATTTCTTGAGGACACCGAGACGGTCGAGATCGAGCGCGCAGTTCAGCGCTGTCTGGCCGCCCATGGTTGGCAAGACGGCCATGCGTGCCTTGGGGCGTTCACGACGCTCGCGGGCGATTATTTTCTCGACGAACTCAGGCGTGATGGGTTCGATGTAGGTTGCGTCCGCCAGTTCAGGGTCGGTCATGATCGTGGCGGGGTTCGAATTGACCAGTACGATCCTGTAGCCTTCGGCCCGCAATGCCCTGCATGCCTGGACGCCGGAGTAGTCGAACTCGCAGGCTTGACCGATGACGATCGGACCGGCGCCGATGATCAGGATGGTGTCGATGTCAGTTCTTCTGGGCATGGATCAGACCATCAATGACGCGCAGATGATGCAAAGCTGCCACTGCGTTTTAGGGGTTGATTAATCGGCGGGGCGTACGACGTGCGTGCAGCCTGATCACGCCGGGAGCCAATCGCGAAGAGCTGCACAAGAAGAAAGCTCCCGTAATCCTGCCTGCGGTCCTGTTCCGTATGCTGGCGTCCGTCGCGCCCCGAGGGCTTGTGGCGGCGCCAGCTTTTTCCTGACAGTGTGGAGGGATGGATCGATCCTGAAGCGCTCATGCGGGGCCTGCCAGGTGAGCGAGTTCCCGGGCCATGTTTTCACGTGCGCGATCGGCATAGGCGCCCTCGAATATGCCCGTTCGGAAGATGCGTTCCCGCGCGGCTGTGGCGTTCAGGAAGGCCGAGCGTCCTTTGTTCCATGCCGCGTCATCAAGGTGCATGTACTCCGCGCGCACCTGACCTGCATATCTGTCGTAGTCAGCGGCTGGGGCGCCCAGGATTGCAATGTCTGCGTCGAGGAAGATGTCGTCGTCGTAGTCGCGGCCGCCATCGGCGTGGTTGCGCGTTGCGAGAATGAGCTGGACGACGTGCGAGCGCAGTTCCGGGCTGGCACCCAGGCTGTCCAGCTCCTTCATGGCGCGCTCGGCGCTGCGGGCTTCGTTGTCCTTGCGGCGCGGATCGTAGACGATGTCGTGGTACCAGGTCGCAAAGGCAACACGGGCCGGATCCCCGATTTCGTCGGCATGCGTCTCGAGGCACTCAAACAGCCAGGCCAGGTGGTCCAGCGTATGGTAGTGCCTTTGGCTCTCCCCGTAAGAGCGGCAAAGGCTGTCGAAGAGTGTGCCCACGAGCGGCGCCGAGAAATTGCCGAGCATCTGCACATGGGTGCGCCAGCGTGCCTTGAGGCTTTCCGTGCCGGGACGGGCGTTCAACGTCTTTTCTCCATGGCTTGGGTGAAGCGTTCGAACAGGTAGTCGCTGTCGTGCGGCCCCGGGGAGGCTTCGGGGTGATACTGGACGGAGAAGACCGGCCGGCCTTCAATCGCGATCCCGCAATTCGTGCCGTCGAAGAGGGAGACATGGGTCTGCCTGACGCCCGGCGGAAGGCTGGACGTGTCGACCGTGAAGCCGTGGTTCATCGACACGATCTCGACCTTGCCGGTTTCGAGGTCCTTCACGGGATGATTGGCTCCGTGATGTCCCTGTTTCATCTTCATCGTGCGGGCCCCGAGGGCGAGTGCCAGCATCTGGTGTCCGAGGCAAATGCCGAATACGGGGATCCCGGAGTCGACGGCTCTTCGGATGACGGGGCAGGCATAGGCGCCGGTCGCAGCCGGGTCACCCGGGCCGTTGGACAGGACGATGCCGTCGGGGGCCAGGCGCGAGATTTCCTCCCAGGTCGCGCTTGCCGGGACGATTGTCAGTTTGGCGCCCACAGATGCGAGGCAGCGAAGAATGTTGCGCTTCACGCCGTAGTCGATCACGACGACATTGAACCTGCTGGCGGTCTTCGCGCTGTAGCCTCTGGCCCATTGCCAACGCTGCTCGTCGAATGTCCAGGCGCGCGGCGCCGTTACCTCGCGGGCCAGATCCATGCCTTCGAGGCCCGGCCACTGGCTGGCCTTACGGCGCAGGTCTTCGTGGTCGAGTGCGCCTGTTGGCTCGTGCACAATGATGCCGTTGGGCATTCCCTGCTCGCGAATACGTTTCGTGAGGGCGCGGGTGTCGATCCCTCCGAGCCCGACGATGCGATGACGCTTGAGCCAGATGTCGAGGTGCTGGGTGCTGCGATAGTTCGACGGGTTCGTTACTGCAGCCTTCACGATCATTCCGCGCGCGGCGGGGGTCGCCGTCTCGACGTCCTCGAGGTTCGTGCCGACATTCCCAATGTGAGGGAAGGTGAAGCATACGACCTGGGCTGCGTAGGAGGGGTCTGTCAGGATCTCCTGGTACCCGGTCATTGCCGTGTTGAAGCAGACTTCCCCAACAGCCTGGCCCACCGCGCCGAAGCCGACGCCCTCGAACACAGTGCCGTCGGCGAGCACCAGCGCGCCCGTGATTCCCTTCCGCGAGCGGGCAGCGCCCATCTCGCGGGGAGTGTTGGCAGGGTCCATCATTTCCGAAAGCTCGCGATTTCGTGGGATTTTGATCGGGTGCCCCACAAATTCGCGGGACCATAGGTGAGGCGATTTGTTCTCGTCAAGGAACGCCTGCTCTCCCGTCCACAAGCCAGATCGCCGTGTTCTCTCAAAGGGTTGGGTTGGGGCAGGGCAAACATGTATTGTACACGGTCACTCCTGCCAATGAGGACAGCGATGCTGCGCGAGACATTCAACGAAGCCCTGAAAGAGGCGATGCGTGCCAAGGATCAGCGGAAGGTGGGTACCTTGCGGCTAATCAATTCGGCGCTGAAGGACAAGGACATCGAGGCCCGCGGCCTTGGCAAGGGGCCGCTGGGAGACGAAGAAATCCTGGCGTTGCTGCAAAAAATGATCAAGCAGCGCAATGATTCCATCGAGGCCTACGAAAAGGCAGGGCGCAGTGATCTCGTGGCGCAGGAGCAGGCGGAGAAGGCCATTATCGAGGCCTATCTGCCCCAGCAGATGAGCCCCGAGGAGGTCAGGTCGGCTGTTCAGGCGGCCATCGCGGGCACGGGTGCGGCTTCGGTCAAGGACATGGGAAAAGTCATGGGCGAGCTGAAGGCCCGGTTCGCGGGCCGCATGGATTTCTCGAAGGCGAACGGGGTCGTGAAGGAGCTCCTGTCCGGCGCTGGCACCTGATTCCATGCGCTTTACGCCCCGCTTCCTCGACGAGCTGCGTGACCGGATCAGGATCAGCGACTATGTGGGGCGCAAGGTCAAGCTTGTCCGGCGCGGGCGCAATCACACGGGTCTTTGTCCCTTCCACAATGAAAAGACGCCCTCGTTCTCGGTCAATGAGGACAAGGGGTTCTTTCATTGCTTCGGTTGCGGGGAGCACGGCAGCGTCATCGACTTCGTGATGAAGACCGAAGGGCTGTCGTTTCCGGACGCCGTCGAGAAGCTCGCGGGCGATGCCGGCATGGAATTGCCGCGCAGGGATGCACGCGAGGAAGCCCGCGAGAAGACGCGAGCGTCCCTGCATGACATCATGGAGCTTGCTGCGGCGTTTTTCGAAGCCGAGTTGCGGGGTGCGCGTGGCGTCAAGGCGCGGGCCTATCTGGATGGGCGACAGTTGTCCGGCCCTGTGGCTCAACGTTTTCGGCTTGGGTTTTCGCCTGATAGCCGCCATGCGCTCAAGGATCATCTTGCCGCGAAAGGCGTCGGCATCGATGACATGGTCGAGGCTGGCCTGCTGGTGCCGCCGGAAGATGGCGGGGCACCTTATGATCGATTTCGCGGTCGGGTCATGTTTCCCATTGCCGATGCGCGCGGTCGCATCATCGCGTTCGGTGGGAGGACGCTGGATCCCGATGGAAAGCCGAAATATCTGAACTCGCCCGAGACGCCGCTCTTCCGGAAGAGCACGGTCCTGTTCAATCTTGCCTCTGCCCGAAAGGCCGTGGCAACGGGGGCTGCGCTTGTTGCGGTTGAGGGCTATGTCGACGTGATCGCACTTGCGGCATCGGGCTTCGAGGGTGCCGTTGCCCCGCTGGGCACTGCGCTGACGGAGGAGCATCTCGAGCAGATGTGGCGCATGGCTCCCGAGCCGATCCTTTGTTTCGACGGGGATGCCGCCGGTCTCAAGGCAGCACAGCGTGGCATCGACCTTGCGTTGCCGCTGCTGAAACCTGGCCAGTCCCTCAGGTTTGCCCTCCTGCCATCCGGGCAGGACCCTGATGACCTCATTCGCGCAAGGGGGGCGTCGGCGATGCAGGAGGTGCTTGCGAACGCGGTGCCGCTGGCCGAGATGTTGTGGCGTCGTGAGATCGAAAGCGCCGATCTCTCGACGCCTGAGAGGCGTGCCGGTGCCGAGGCCAACCTCATGCGTTTGGTCGGACTAATCGAAGACCCTCGGGTCCGGGAGCATTATCGACCGATCATGCGGGAGCGTTTGCGAGCCCTCTTCGAGCCAATCCGGCGGGACGCGCCCGAACGCTCCAGGCCGCAGGAGCGTGGCGGGCGACCGGCTTACCCGGCGCGCTCGGGGCGCCCCGAGCGACCGGGCGCCCGGCCTGCCTGGACGCCGCCCGTCTCGGAGGCACTGCGGCGTTCCGCAGCAGGGCAGGGCCTCAAGGGGGCTTCGCGGCCTGCCAGCATGACGGAGGAGGTGCTGCTGTTGGCCCTTTTGCGCCATCCATTCCTGCTGGAGGCGCGGGCTGAAGTTCTTGCCATGCTTACCTTTTCCGAGCCAAATCTTGACAAATTGCGGCATGCGCTCCTACATGCCGCGTCTTTGGATCTATCCCTTGACAGTCAGCGCCTTGGCGCCCACCTCAGGCAGTGTGGGCTAGGGCCTGTTTGCGAGCGGTTGGAGCGGCGGCCGATGCTCAGATCGATGGCGGTGACGCGGGCAGACACGCCCGGACCGGTGGTGGTGCGGGAGTTCGAACACGCCCTGTTGCGCCATCGTCGGCTGACGGAGCTGGAGACGGAACATGCCATGGCCGCCGAGGCCTTCCGTCGCGATGCGACCGATGAAAATCTCGCCCGCTTGAGGGCCATCGACGAAGAAATGAAGTCCCAGGGGGGGGCTGAAGCAGGGCCGCCCGACAGTTTTTGACATGGCCGGGTCCGCCAGAGCCGGGACCCCAAGACCGATCGACAACCCTATCGCAGAACAGACGCCGCAGTGACGAAAAAGCCGACCATCGACAAGAAGACAGCTTCATCCAAGACGAAGGCTCAGCCGAAGTCCGAACGGAAGACCGAAGGCAAGTCCGCTCCCAAGGAGGTAGCAAAGCCGAAGCCCACGGATCTGAGATCGATCCTGCGGGCCATGGTCAGGCCGCTTCCGCCGCCCAAGCCAAAGCCGCCCAAGCCTGCGCCGCCAAGCAGCAACGCCAAATCGACGACAGAAGCGAAAGAGCAAACAAACACCATGTCCAAATCAGCGAGTTCTCCTGCCCCCAAGGCCCAGGTGAAGGCGGGTGCGGCCAGCGGTGGCAAGCAGGTGTCCTCAAAGACCGGCAAGCCCGGCGAGGCAGCTCCCGAGGAGCGTCCTGACTCCCTGCTCGACCTGTCGGATGCGGCGGTCAAGAAGATGATTGCGCGGGCGAAGCAGCGCGGCTTCGTCACGCTTGACGAGTTGAACAAGGTGCTGCCGTCCGAGCGTGTTTCGTCCGAGCAGATCGAAGACACGATGGCCATGCTCAACGACATGGGCATCAATGTTGCCGAGGCCGAGGACAAGGAAGAAGAAGGCGAGAGCGGTGGGGCGGTTGCGCTTGCGCGCGAAGAAGCGGCCGTCACCAAGGTTGAAACGGAGGAAACCGAGCGAACCGATGATCCCGTGCGCATGTACCTGCGCGAGATGGGTACCGTCGAGTTGCTGTCCCGCGAGGGTGAGATCGCCATCGCCAAGCGCATCGAGGCTGGGCGGGAGCTCATGATCGGTGCGCTCTGCGAGAGCCCGCTTACCTTTGAAGCCATCATGGTGTGGCGCGACGAGTTGAATGAAGGAAAAATCCTTCTTCGCGATATCATTGACCTCGAGGCCACCTATGGCGGCGGCCCTGAAGCCAAGGCCATGGCAGCTGAAGGCGGGATCGTCCTGCCGCCGGAGTTTGCTGCGGGGGCTCAGGGACAGGGCGTGCAGCCCGGCAAGCCCTTCGTGCCGCCAAAGCCTCCCCAGCTTCGTGTGATCGCGCAGGCCCAGCCGAAGCCGGCGCAGAGGGTCGACCCAGACGACGTGACCAATGTCGAGGCTCCTTCGCGCGTGGAGGAAGAGGCGCCGGAGGAGGATGAGGGCAGCCTGTCGCTTGCAGCGATGGAGTCTGTCCTCAAGCCGAAAATCCTCGAGACCTTCGAGGAGATTGCGACCCTCTACAAGAAACTTGGCAAGCTGCAGGATGCCGAGGTCGAGGCGCATCTTTCCAGTGAAGAGCTCTCCAGCAGCCAGGATCGCCGGTTCAAGAAGCTCAAGAACGAAACTGTCGACCTGGTGAAGAGCCTGAGGCTCAATAATGCGCGCATCGAGGCGCTGGTCGAGCAGATGTACTCGATCAACAAGCGTCTTGTGATGCTCGAGTCGCGCCTGATGCGCCTGGCCGAGGCGCATGGCGTGGGCCGCGAAGACTTCCTGAAGGAATATGAGAGCGAGGAACTCGATCCCAACTGGATCAAGCGCGTCGGCCGACTGACCCGAAGGGGCTGGAAGGAGTTCGCGTCCGAGGAAAAGGACAGGGCTCGCGACATCCGCATGGAAATCCAGACGCTTGCCCAGGAAATGCGGCAGCCGATCACGGAATTCAAGCGTATCGTCCGGACAGCACAGAAGGGCGAGCGCGAGGCGCGGCAAGCCAAGAAGGAGATGGTCGAGGCGAACCTGCGGCTCGTCATCTCGATTGCCAAGAAGTACACGAACCGTGGCCTGCAGTTCCTTGACCTCATACAGGAAGGCAATATCGGCCTGATGAAGGCCGTCGACAAGTTCGAGTATCGCCGCGGCTACAAGTTCTCGACCTATGCCACGTGGTGGATCCGGCAGGCGATCACGCGCTCCATTGCCGACCAGGCCCGAACGATCCGCATTCCTGTTCACATGATCGAGACGATCAACAAGCTTGTACGAACCTCGCGCCAGATGCTCCACGAGATCGGACGCGAGCCGACGCCTGAGGAGCTTGCCGAGAAGCTGGCGATGCCCCTGGAAAAGGTGCGCAAGGTGCTGAAGATCGCGAAGGAGCCCATCTCCCTCGAGACTCCGATCGGTGACGAGGAAGACTCGCATCTTGGCGATTTCATTCCCGACACCAATGCGGTTCTGCCGATCGATGCGGCGATCCAGTCCAATCTGCGCGAAACGACGACGCGGGTTCTGGCGTCGCTGACACCGCGTGAAGAGCGCGTGCTCCGCATGCGTTTCGGGATCGGAATGAATACGGATCACACGCTCGAGGAAGTGGGGCAGCAATTCTCGGTGACCCGCGAACGAATCCGGCAGATCGAGGCCAAGGCCTTGCGCAAGCTCAAGCACCCCAGCCGGTCGCGAAAGCTGCGAAGCTTCCTCGACAATTAGCCCTGCGTTGGTCAGGCGTAGTTGAAGCTGATGCTGATCCGGTCCTGTTTCGACCGGTTTGGTTCAACCTCGTGCCTGAGCCAGCTTTCGAAGAGAACGATGCTGCCTGGTTCCGGCGAGAGGTAGATGAAGGGCTGCATGCTGCGCGGGGCGCTCTTTCGCCTTGCGGGTGCGGCCATCATGAGCCCCAGGCGCGGGTCTTCCAGTTTCAGTGCGCCGGACCCTTTCGGAACCGTGATGTAGCAGGTGCCTGATACGATGCTGTGCGGGTGAATGTGACCGGTGTGAGCGCCGTCGGGACGCAGCACGTTGATCCAGATCGAGTTGCATGCCAACTGCCTGCCGCCCAAGTCGAAGTGGAGAGCCTTGGCAAAGCCATCGACGTGGGGCTGCAGTGCCTCCTGCAGTTCCTGAAAGGCGGGGATCCGCGTCTCCAAATCGGCGAGCGATGCGTAAGAGGTGTATCCGCGATAGCCGTTTGCGGCGCTCCACGCCTTGCCGGCCTCGTCGTCGCGCGAGACGGATCGGCATGCGGTTTCAAGGTCTTGCAACAGCCGCTTGCTGCCCTTCGCCAGCAGGGGAGCCTGGTACAAAAGTGTGGGGAATATCTGTTCGACGGGCATTCAACGTGGCTTTCTTCCTGCAGGCGTGAGGGTTGGTTCCGGGGCCTGTGTTCCAGATCTTGCTGATGGCTTCAGCTTCAGGCGGTCTCGGGCACTATCCTGCATCTGCCTCTATGGGTACAATACACCTGCTTGGTTGATGCCCTGAGCGGACGGTCCCGATTGGCCCATTGCTGGCCCAGGTTGACGGGACCACCGTGTCCGTTGTTCATTTCACTGTCATCGAGGAGCTTTCGGTCATGAGGTTAATTGCGGTTGTTCTTTGTGTTTCGTGGATGCAGTTGCTGTCCGGGTGTGCCGTGATCTCCGTCGTGGATACGGCTGTCGGGGTCACCAGTACCGTGGTTTCGACCACCGTGGATGTGGCGGCTGGCGCCGTCGGTGCCGTTGCGGGCTCGTCCAAGAGCGACAAGGACGACGATGATGACGAGGACTGCCGCAAGGATGACAAGGACGGGTCCTCGAAGAAGAAGTGCAAGGACGAGTGAGCAGCAAAACCAAGGGGCTTCATCCCGAGGCGTCTGGGGATGTGGCGATTGTCCGGC
>JBEIFU010000054.1:0-12977 GCA_040382295.1 Alphaproteobacteria bacterium | reverse complement strand
TACCAGTCGTGTTCTGAAATTGCAGGCATCGATCTCGGCCTTCGTCAGTGGCCGCGTGACAATGCAATTCGACAGGATCGGCATCAGCCTGTGGTGCAAGAGTGGATGCAGCCCGTTTGGCGTATAGGCTGCGGTCGCGACTGCCACCGCGCGTGCCTTCACGGTGCCGCCCGGCGTCCTGAGATAATGCGCGCCATCGCGCGTCGTCCAGTTGGTGACTTCGCTCGACGTATGGATCCGCGCCCCCAGCACGCGCGCCTTGCGCGCATAGCCAAACGCAAGCTTCGCCGGATGCACGCCGATCCCGTCCGGCTCCAGCATGGCGCCCGCAGCCTCGCGATCATCGAGGAAATCGCGCCGCAGCTCGTCCTGCGAAATGATGCGTGTCCCATAGCCGAAGGTCGAATTCAGAAGTCCGGACTCGGCCTCGAGGGCCGCCATACGGTCGGGCTTGTGCGCAATATAAAGGTGGCCGCCATCCTGGGCATCGCAGTCGATGTCACGGATGAGATCGCGGAACAGGTCGAAGGCCTCGCCGATCTCGGCGTGAAGTCCGCGCGCAACATCAAGCCCCCAGCGCGAAATCCACTGCGAACGCTTCAGCCGACCGGACGAAATCTGCGCCTGTCCGCCGTTGCGCGTGCTGCAGCCGAACGCAACGCCATTGGCCTCAAGCACCGTCGCCTTGATCCCGTGCTCCTTCGCAAGATGGATCGCGCAGGACAGGCCGGTATATCCCGAGCCAATGACCGCAACATCGACATCCATGTCACCTTGGACCGGTCCATCGGTTGCAGGCAGCGCGCCCGCACTCGCAACCCAGTAGGTCGGTGCGTGGTCGCGACCGCAGCCGACGCCATGGTCGGTGACCGGATCATAGAAGGGGTCGTAGGCACTCATTCCTATGCCTTCGGTGAAATTACGGGGCGATCCTTACGGAACGCCTTCTTCACGGCAATGCGGCCGTCGCGCAGGGTGAAGAGGTCGCAGCCTTCTACTTCAATACGTGCACCATCTGCCCGCGTGGCTCGAAAGATCCATTCCGACACTGCCCTGTCGCCTGCAATAAAGTGCCCTGTGACGGTCCAGCTTACATCCGGCAGCCCGGCCCATACAGCCTCAAATGCCGCCTTCACGGCATGACGACCCACGTGGCGCGCGCCGAAGACTTGCGGTCCTGCTGCGGTCTCGAAAATGCAATCCTCGGTCATCAGCGCCACGACCATCGCCGCGTCATGGGCGTTGAATGCCTCGAAGAGTTCGTCGAGAAGCCGCAACTGCTCTTTGTCCGTGCTCACGGTCTGTCCCTGTGATTGAAGTCCCCATCCGATGATGCTGCAGACGCGCAAAAGTCGGAAGCGGAATCTCGTTGTCGGCGGTCGGAACATTGCGCTGGTCGCCTCTGCGCGAGATGCTCTTGCTGCCGATGATGATTCCACCGGGACTGGTCGTGTCAGAAGCAAGGAGCCTCGCAGGATGGACGGTGCCACGCTTGAACTCGCAAAAATCGTGCTGGGCCCCCTGGTCACGGCCCTGTTCGCATGGCTCGTCGGGAACCGGATTTCAGCCAGTTGGGCCTTGCGCCAAAAGCACCGTGAATACAGCCTGTCTGTCAGCACCGAGTTTTATCAGGTCTACGGCGAATTCTTCGCGACCTGGAAACTTGCGAATTATGCCTTCCGCCATGAGCGCCCCGACATCACCGACGCCTTCGTCCAGGAGCTGATTGCCCGATCCGCGGCGCTAGAGGCCCGGATCGAGGCCTTGCTGCTCAGGATGGCCTCAGAGCTCAAGCTCGAGCCTGCAGAGGCCCGGACCCTCGGCCTGTACCGCCAGGCTGTCCAGCAGCTCCGGCATTCCATCATCAAGCGCCAGCAGCTTGATTTCTTCGGCTCCGGACAGGTGAAGTACGAAGCCTACAAGCAGCTGAGCGTTGCTGTCGGTGATCTGGTGCGCGACCTGGGTGAGCGACCGCGTCCGACCCATGAGCGTGCCGCTGCCCAAATGACTGATGTCACCAGCAGCAAGTGGGAGGCCGAGTGGCTGGGGATGTTTGCCGGGCCGCAGATGGCGCTCGACCAGGCCGCCTGAGCGGGTTTCGCGGTTTGGGGCATGTCGTATTTCCCATAATACATATTATGCGATAATTGGATAGGCGAACGGCAAGGAATTCCGGCTTTTCCCAGGATGCGCATGCGGCCTCCCCCATGGCGTGCTACACGCGCTGGGCCATCGACACGTTAATATTTTCAGGCTGACGAACCATGAGCACGAACGACGATCCACGCCGCATCGAGACGCTTCTGGAGATCATGGCGCGGCTTCGGACACCCGGTACTGGATGTCCCTGGGATCTGGAGCAGACCTTCGCGACGATTGCGCCCTACACTCTCGAGGAAGCCTACGAGGTCGCAGATGCAATCGAACGGCGGGACATGTCGCAGCTCAAGGAGGAGCTTGGAGACCTGCTGCTGCAGGTCGTGTTCCATTCCCGGATGGCTGAGGAAGCTGGCGCGTTCTCGTTCGCCGACGTGGTTCAGGCGATCAGCGACAAGATGATCCGTCGCCATCCGCATGTGTTTGGCGATGCCGACGTGAAAACAGCCGACGCCCAGACCGCCGCCTGGGAAGAACACAAGCGTCAAGAACGGGCCTCCAAAGGCGCCGGCGTGATGGACGACATTCCGTTGGCGCTGCCTGCCCTGACGCGTGCCCTCAAGATCCAGAAGCGCGCAGCGACAGTAGGTTTCGACTGGAAGGAAGCTCGTCCCATCTTTGAGAAGCTCGATGAGGAGGTCGGAGAGTTGCGTGAGGCGATGGCCCAAAGCGCCTCAAGCGAAAAACTCGCTGACGAGCTCGGTGATATCCTCTTTGTTGTGGTCAACATTGCCCGGCACCTGGGGCTCAAGCCCGAGGAGGCGCTGGCCGGTACAAGCCGAAAGTTCCTGCGCCGCTTCGCCTTCGTGGAGGCTCAGGGGCGTGAGGCTGGCAAGACGCTTGCGCAAATGTCTCTGGATGAGATGGAGGTCGCATGGTCGAGCGCCAAGCGGCTGGAGGTCGGCCCGCGTTAGGCCCTGGCGGAGGTCAGCCTCGCGCCGAAGCGCCTCTTGAAGCCGGGGAAGGCCTTTGCGGACAGGGACATGTCCAGTCGCACGGAACCATCCTCGAGATCGTATCGGCTTGCCACGTCACCGTGCGCGTAAGCCCAGGCGAGGCCGGCCCCATCACCGGCTTCGATGAGAAGCGTGGCTTCAACGAAATTTCGGCTCAGTGCTTCATCAAGCCGCGACAGGAGGTGATCAATACCCTCCCCTGTGATCGCCGATACGGGAACCTCGCTGGCGCCAGTTGGCCGCTCCGCCACCAACAGGCGCTGCGTCTCTGGCATGAGATCGATCTTGTTCCAGACCTCGATCATCGTGTCCTGCGCCTCGGGGGCCACGCCAAGTTCGGAGAGCACGGCAAGAACGTCTTCTTTCTGTGCGTCGCTGTCGGGGTGGCTGATGTCGCGGACGTGCAGCAGCACGTCTGCTTCGAGTACTTCCTCCAGCGTCGCACGAAACGCAGCGACGAGCTGTGTCGGCAGGTCCGAAATGAAACCCACCGTGTCCGACAGGATCACCTTGCGCTTCGATGGCAGCGTCACGCCGCGCATCGTTGGGTCAAGCGTGGCGAAAAGCTGGTCTTTCGCCAGAACATCCGCGCGTGTGAGGCGATTGAACAGCGTGGACTTGCCGGCATTGGTGTAGCCGACAAGTGCAACGATCGGGAAAGGAACGCGGTTGCGCGCCTCACGGTGCAGGCCGCGGGTACGCTTGACTTCCTCGAGCTCGCGTTTGAGCCTTGCGATGCGGTCGCCAATGGCCCGGCGGTCGGCCTCGATCTGGGTTTCACCCGGGCCGCCAAGAAAGCCGAACCCGCCGCGCTGGCGTTCAAGGTGGGTCCAGGACCGAACGAGCCGGCCTTTCTGGTAACTCAGATGGGCCAGCTCGACCTGAAGGCGCCCTTCAGCCGTGCGCGCGCGTTCGCCGAAGATTTCAAGGATCAGCCCCGTTCGATCCAGAACCTTCACATTCCAGGCCTTCTCGAGATTTCGCTGCTGGACGGGGCTCAACTGGCCATCGCAGATAACCAGCTCCGCGTGCGCATTCTCGCAGACGGCTTTGATCTCCTCGACCTTGCCCTTCCCGATAAGGGTCGCCGGCCGGATCTCTGCGATCGGCGCCGCCATGGCATCGACCACAGTCAGGTCGATGGCTTGGGCAAGACCTACGGCTTCCTCGATGCGCGCCTCGACGCTGCGCTGCCGATAGCGCTCGTCCGCCTTGAGGTAGGGATGAACGACCACGGCCCGGCGCTCGCCTGACACGCCTGCCCCGAACCGCTCGTCAGCACCGGTCACGCGTTGCGTGCCGTCATTTCAGTTCGCACCATCTGCTCCCGCGGGATCCGTTTCCTGTTCAAACAGCGTGATTGGCACGGATGGGCTGATGGTCGAGATGGCATGCTTGTAGACGAGTTGCGAATTGCCATCCCGTCGCAGCAGCACACAGAAATTGTCGAACCAGGTGATGATGCCCTGCAGCTTGATCCCGCTGACCAGGTAAATCGTCAGCGGCGCCTTGTTCTTGCGACAGGCATTGAGGAACGTGTCCTGCAGGTTCTGCTGTCGGTCACTCATGGGTTGGCCCCATTTGTTGCTATCCACTGGCTTCCCCGGTTGCGACTCATGCCGCTCCGGTACCCGCGTGCTGTCAATGTGACCCACCTGTTGACCAACATCAAGGGCCAAGACAGTCCGTGCACGAATCAGTTTGCGGGTTAACCATCAGCCATCTCTCGTCTGCCAATAGAGGGAACGAATGCTCTGCGCGATGGGCCCCGGTGTTCCGTCCCCGATTCTATGCGGCCCGACTTGTATGACCGGCAGCGCACCCAGCGTGGCGGCGGTTACAAAAGCTTCACGCGCCGAGCGAATGTCGTCTTCCGTGAACGGCGTCTCGTCAAAGACAAGCCCGTGCTGCCGGCAAAGCGACAGGATTTCATCGCGCGTGATGCCTGGCAGGATCTGCGCGCTCTTGGGGCGCGTGCGCAGGCGTCCGGCGGCATCCAAGATCCAGGCATTCGAAGAGGCCCCTTCGGTGATCGTTCCGTCCGGCGTCACGAACCAGGCCTCGAAACAGCCTGCTTCCCGCGCCTGCTGCTTGGCCAGGACATTGGGCAGCAACGAGACAGACTTGATATCGCAGCGTGCCCAACGGGTCTCGGGCACCAGCAGTACCTTCACGCCTTTCTGAGCGAGAACGTCGTATCGGGTCATGTCGAGGCTGCGCGCTGTCACGACAAGGGTCGGCCGCACTGCCGGGTCCGGGAAGCCGTGATCACGCCGTGCCTGGCCGCGCGTCACCTGCATGTAGACGAGACCGTCGCGCACCCGGTTGCGGGTGACAAGCTCGCGCAGTACGAGCCGAAGGGCGCTGCGGGCCAGCGGCATTGCAATGCGAAGGGCTGCCAGCGATCGCTCAAGGCGATCGAGGTGCGGTCCCTCGTCCGTCAGGTTTCCATGGCGAACCGCACAGACCTCATAGACGCCATCGGCGAACTGGAAGCCGCGATCCTCGATGTGAACCGAAGCCTTCTGGTGCTGCAGGTAACGACCATTCACATAGGCAAAGCGGCTCATCTTGTGCGCGTCAGCCTACCAGGTCCTCTGGTCGGCCGCCCGTGTTGATCCCAAGCGACTTGAGCTTGCGGTGAAGGGCCGAGCGCTCCATGCCGATGAAGGCCGCCGTCCGCGAGATGTTCCCGCCGAAGCGATTGATCTGCGCCAGCAAGTATTCCTTCTCGAACATCTCGCGTGCATCGCGCAGCGGCAGTGCAATGATGCGCTCGCTTCCCGCCCCCTGGCTGACAGCGGGCGTCGAGTTACCCACGTCCGAGGGCAACAGGTCTGCGCCTATGACGCCGTCAGGCGCGTCCGCTGCCAGGATCATAAGGCGCTCGATATTGTTGCGCAGCTGCCGAACATTGCCGGGCCAGGAATGGGCCTGAAGCGCTGCCATGGCGTCCTCGCCGATGGTCTTTGACTGCAGGCCTGTCGAGGCGGAGATCCGGTCCATGAAGTGCGATACCAGGAGGGGGATATCCTCGCGACGCTCCGCCAGGGGAGGAACCCGCACGCTCACCACGTTGAGCCTGTGATAGAGATCTTCGCGCAGGCGTCCGTCCTGGATCTCGGTACGCGGGTCTGCCGAGCAGGACGAGATCACGCGCACGTCGACCTGCACCTTCTGTGATCCTCCGACCCGCTGGAAATTCTGCTCGACGAGGACACGCAGGATCTTGCCCTGGGTTTCAAGCGGCATGTCCGGTGCTTCGTCGAGGAACAATGTGCCGCCGTGCGCCTGTTCGAAGAGGCCCACCTTGCGTCCGCCCTCGTTCGCGCCTTCAACACCAAACAGCTCGATCTCCATCCGCTCTGGCGCAATCGAGGCACAGTTGATGGCGATGAAGGGGTTGCGCTGGCGTCGTGATTTCGCATGGATCAGCCTTGCCACGATCTCCTTGCCAGTGCCCGGCGCGCCGACAATGAGGATGCGGCTATTGGTGGGGGCGATCTTGTCGATGTTCTGGCGCAGCTGGTTGATGGTGTGGCTTTGACCGACCAGGTCGAAGTCATCCCACAGTCTTTCTTTGAGGTCTTCATTCTCACGTCGCAGGCGCTGGGCTTCCAGGGCGCGCTCGACTGTCAGCAGGATGCGGTCGGCCTTGAATGGCTTCTCGACAAAGTCATAGGCACCCTTCCGTATGGCGGTCACGGCTGTCTCGATGTTGCCATGGCCGGAGATCACGAGAACCGGCAGGTCCGGGTAATCCTTCTTGATCTCATCAAGGACCTGCAAGCCATCAAGGCGGCTTCCCTGCAACCAGATATCGAGGATGACGAGGGCCGGGCGTCGCGCGCGGATTTCCCTCAATGCGCTGTCGCTGTCACCGGCTGTCCGCGTGTGATAGCCCTCATCCGAGAGGATCCCCGACACGAGTTCGCGTATGTCCGCCTCATCGTCGACGATGAGAACGTCAAGCGCCTGCAAATTCGATGGTTTGCTCATGATCATTCACCTGCAAGTTTCATCGCGCTGGCAAGGCGCGGAAAGGAAAGCCTGACCAGCGCGCCGGTTTCCCGCGGCGCCCCGGTCTCATCCGTCTTCGGAGCATCCTCGAGGGACAGTGATCCCTTGTGGTCCTCCATGATCTTCTTCACGATGGCAAGTCCAAGGCCTGTTCCCTTGACGCGCTTGGTCACATAGGGCTCGGTCAGGCGGTTCCGGTCTTCCTTGGGAAGACCCGTTCCGTTGTCCGCGACTTCAACCGATACCCGGCCAGCGTCCTCGACAATGCGGATCTCGATCCGTCCCCCGTCTGCGAGCTGCTGGTCTTCGCCGTCGATGCCAAAGCGTGCGTGAACGGCTTCCCCCGCGTTCTTCAGAACGTTGGTCAAGGCCTGGCTTACCAGGCGTCCATCGCAATCGACGAATACCGCAGTCTCGGGGATCAGCATTGCATACGTGATCTGAGGGTTGGCGACACGCTGGAGGAAGACCGCGTGCTTGATCAGCTCGCAGATATCCTCCTGCCCCATCACCGGCTGAGGCATGCGTGCGAACGAGGAGAATTCATCGACCATCCGCCCGATGTCACCGACCTGACGGATGATCGTCTGCGTGCATTGCTCGAAGATCTCCGGGTCGGTCGAGATCTCTTTCTTGTACTTGCGCCGGAGGCGCTCTGCCGACAGCTGGATGGGTGTCAGCGGGTTCTTGATCTCGTGTGCGATACGACGTGCCACATCGGCCCAGGCCGATGTGCGCTGTGCGGAAATCAGGTCTGTAATGTCGTCGAAGGTGACCACATATCCCGCCTCCTCTTCTCCAGAGCGCTCTCGCGTGACCGTCACGTTCAGGTTGCGGGTCTTGCCCTCGCGCAGGACGTCCACATGAGACTGGACCCTGACTTCGCCGCTGCCCATCGCCTGCTCAATCAGCTCCCTGATCTCGGGCACCACCTGCGCCAGCTCGACGCCGAACAGGTCGTCTCGGGTGACGCTGAGCAGCGTGAGTGCAGACCGGTTGAAAACGTCTGCGCGCCCCTTGCCATCCAGGCCCACCACGCCAGCCGATACGCCGGACAGTACCGCTTCGGTAAAACGTGTCCTGTTCTCGGCCTGCAGGTGCGATTCGATCAGCTCGTTTCGCTGGCTGAGGAGCTGGCTGGTCATGCGATTGAACGCCCGCCCGAGGGATGCCAATTCGTCATCGTCGTCTGCCAGTGCGACGCGCGCACTCAGGTCGCCCTCGGACACGCGCTCGGATGCGTTGATCAACCTGCCGATCGGCATGACGATACGGTTTGCGGTACCGAGCCCGATCCAGATAGCGATGAAGAGCAGAAGGAAGGCCACGATCCCGTACATCAGGATGAAGGTTTGCTGGATGTCTTCACGGTCATCTTCCAGCTGCTTGTAGGCGTTCACTACCTTCTCGGTATTTTGCTGGTACTCGAGGATCTGCGGATTGAGGGTGCGCACCAGCACGATGAAGATCTCGTTCTCGACCTTGATGGGGCGCACGAGCCTGGCGACAGCTCGAATGTGCCCGTTCTCATAGTCAACAGAGACCAGGGGTTCGCCGATCCGCGCCGCTTCGATTTCGCTGAAGGTCGGTGACTGAATGTCGGAGAAACGGGTCTTGGCACTTCCCAGCGGTGTGAATGGTGCTTCGATGGCGTCGCGCTTGACCTCGCCGGCCATGATGTCCGCGCCAAGCTTGTTTGCAATGTTCTCGAGGATCAGTCCGAATTCGAGCGGGCTCATGATCTGGATGGGGCTGACGGTGTCGATCGTTGCAGCCACAATCAGCGCGTCACGGCGAAGCTTTGTCTTCTCGTCTTCGAAGTAGGCATTGGTGACCGCCAGTGAGTTGTCGACGACGGAGCGCACGCCGCCGCTGAACCAGGCCTCCATCGCGAGGTTGATCGTGATGGCAGCCGCTCCTGCGACCATCACGACGGGGACCACGGCGATGAGACTGAAGATCGTGACAAGGCGCCCGTGGAGCCGCGCGCCTGCAGATCCCGACCGGCGGGCCATCCAGAGCTGGACCAGGCGCCCGATGACCAGCGCCGCCAGGGCAAAGAAAAGAAAGGCGAGCAGCAGCGTCAGATAGACCCGCACATCCTGCGTGGGCTCGATCGTCGTCGATCCTGTGAGGACCAGGTACGTAAAGACAACTGCCATCCCCGACAGGGCCAGCAGCGCGTAGGTCAGCCAGGACGTGCGGACAACCCAGAACAGGTTCCGCTGCAGCCAGTCATATTGCTGCTCTGGTTTTCCTGAAGGGGACATTATGGGTATCGAGACCCCTGCCGCTTGAGTGGACCGTGTCGACTATGTCACGCGGATAAACTGCAACAACCGGGTGGCAATCGGGTGCCAATGTACCAATTTGATAACAGTGTTGCAGGATATCGTTGCGGGATTACATCACCCGCGCTGGACATGAATGTCAAGGCTGCGGATTTTCGACCGAAGCGTATTTCTATTTACCCCTAATATCTCTGCGGCCTTGATCTGGTTACCTTTGGTCAGCGCCAGGCACCTGAGGATCAGCGGCCGTTCGACCTCGCGGAGGACCCGATCATGCAGTCCTGGGTCGGGAAACTGTCCGCCGAGCTTCGCGAACTGCTCGCTCAGGTATGTTTCAACAAAGCCACCGAGGGTCAGATCTTCATCTCCGGGGCGTCGCGGAGGCAGCGATGGTCGCGGTTCGTGGAGCACGCCTGCGACCATATGGCTTGTGATCACAGGCTCCGCATGGATGGCGAGCAGGCGCTGGATCAGGTTTTCAAGCTCGCGCACATTGCCGGGCCATGCTTGGCGTCTCAGCATCTCGAGGGCTTCCGGGTCAATCGATCGCAGCGCCTGCCCCTTCCGCTCGGCGTCCAGAAGAAAATGCTGAACGAGCTCGGCCACATCCTCGGGCCGCTCGCGCAGCGGCGGCAGGCGCAGTGGCACGACGTTCAGCCGGAAGAACAGGTCCTCCCTGAACATGTCCTGCTCGATGAGGCGTCGGAGGTCTCGATGTGTTGAGGCAATCACGCGTACGGAGGGTTTGCCTGCGGCGGCGGCCAGGCGCAGGTCGAGGTCCTGCAGCAGGCGCACCATGCGGGCCTGCACATCGGAAGACCAGTCGCCTACCTCATCGAGGAACAGCGTGCCTCCATCGGCCTGCGCGACAAGCGCCCGCGCGGCTGCTTCTGATTCAAGAGATGACGCCGCCGCCACGACAAAGGGATGTCCGGCACGGCTTCCAAAATCATGAAGCACATGAGCCACCAGTTCCTTGCCGGTTCCGGATTCTCCGGAGATCAGGACCGTGAGATCCGATTGCGTCAATCGTGCAATCACCCGATAGATGTCCTGCATCGCGGCAGAGCGACCCACGATCGGAAGCTCGCTGCCTGCTGCGGTTCGCCCGTCGATGCGCTGGGGCCTGCGGGCCTCGATCGCACGTCGAACGGCGCTGACCATCGCATTGAGGTCGAAGGGTTTCGGGAAATACTCGAATGCACCGCACTCCGTGGCATTGATCGCCGTCATCAATGTGTTCTGGGCGCTCATGACGATGACCGGCAAGTCAGGTCTCTGCTTGCGGAGCTTCGGCAGCAGGTCGAACGCATTCTCATCGGGCATCACGACATCCGTGATGACGAGATCGCCCTCGCCCGCTGATGCCCAGCGCCAGAGTGTTGCGGCATTTCCGGTGGTCCGAACCAGGAAGCCCGCGCGCATCAAGGCGTGGTTCAGCACGGTGCGTATGGACGCATCGTCATCTGCGACGATGATCGTGCCGTGGTTCATGTCTTTCTCTCCGAAGCAGTCTTGAACATCGGCAAGCGGGCGCGAAACACGGTACGGCGCGGCTCAGACTCGCACTCAATGGTTCCGCCGTGATCGCCGACGATCTTGGCTACAATTGCGAGGCCGAGCCCCTGCCCCTTGGGTTTGCTGGAGACGAACGGCTCAAACAATGATGCGCGTACCGCATCTGGAATGCCCGGCCCATTGTCACGAACGGACACTTCCAGTGGTAATGATGTGCGCACCCTCTGCTCACCGACGGCCAGATGAACGCCGGCCCGGTACGAGGTCTGCAGCACGATTTCTCCATCGGGCTGCCCCGACAGCGCATCAGCTGCATTCTTGACCAAATTGAGGAACACCTGCACGAGCCGGTCCCGGTCCCCCGCTACCGGCGGGAGCGACGGGTCGTAGACCTCGACGAAGTGCACGGCCTGCGCAAAGCTCGACTGTCCCAGACGCTTCACGTGTTCGAGCACCTCGTGGATGTTGAGGGGCTGTGCCTGCAGTTGCCGCTGGTCCGTGAATACTTCCGTGCGGTCGACCAGATTGCGTATTCGATCGGTTTCCGCACAGATCAATCTTGTCAACGAGCGATCCGCCTCGGATGCGTGCTGCTCGATGAGCTGTGCCGCCCCCCGAATGCCCGCAAGCGGGTTCTTGATTTCATGTGCCAGGATCGCCGCCATGCTGGCGACTGACTGACCGAGGGATTTCTGGCTCAGGTGCCGGTCGATCTTCATGGCGATGGAGCGCTCCTGCAAGGCGACCAGCACGCAGGTGGCTACATCGGGAACAGGGGTGACAGTTGCATCAACCATGCGCTCACCGAGGCGCGGCAGGACCACGGCCAGACCGTGGACGCTGGCCGGCATGCCACGAGCCTGCGCGTCGTCGACAAGTTTCAGAAGGGGACTGTCCGGTACCAGAAGACTGCCGAAAGGCTGCCGCTTCAGCAGCGGCGCGCTCGTATCGAAGAATTGCTCAGCTGCCGGGTTCGCATACCTGATCCGATCACCCTTTTCGATGGCGAGGATGGGATAAGGCAATGCAGCGAGGAGCGCCTCCTGAAACGGGGTTTCCACCGGTGTGCTCATGCGGCTGCTGCCATTGGAAGGCCGGCGGCAAGGCACTCCAGATGCGGCGCTGCGTTGTCGCTGCGGACGAGAATGTCCCGCTCCTCGCGTCCGAGGCCCAGCTCAAGCGCGTACCACCCCAGATGCTTGCGCACGATACGGCGTCCCAGATCGGTGCCGTAATGCGCCAACGACAGGCGGTACTGGTCGAGGGCTATTGCCCAGGCCTCCCGGCTGGTCGGCGCAGCGCGCACGGGCTTGCCGTCGAGCGCATCCTGCATCTGCATCAGCCGCCATGGCGCGCCGAACGCGCCGCGTCCGACCAGCACGCCATCGGCGCTCGATACCTGCAGGATCCTGCAGGCGTCGTCGGGGCTGCGCACATCTCCATTGGCAAATACGGGGATGCTCACGCGCGCCTTGACGTCGGCGATCCGTTCCCAGTTTGCCGCTCCCTCATAGAATTGGCATCGCGTGCGGCCATGCACCGTCACCGCCTTGATGCCACACTCTGCCAGCTGTCCTGCAAGTGTCGGGGCGTTGATCGACGCATCGTCCCAGCCCAGGCGCATCTTGACCGTCACGGGGACACGCACTGCAAGAACGACGCTGCTTGCGATCTCGAGTGCCAGTGCAGGCTCTCGCATGAGTGCGGAACCACAAGCCCCGTCTACGACCTTCTTCGCAGGGCAGCCCATGTTGATGTCGATAAGATCGGCGCCCTCGCCTTCCGCGATGCGTGCAGCCTCCACCATGCTTGCTGCGTCACGCCCGGCGAGCTGGATCCCGAAGGGGCCACAGTCAGATCCGGCTTTCAGTCGCAGCTTTGCCGAGCGCCGATCGCGCAGGAGTTCCCGGCTTGCCACCATCTCGGAGAATACGAAGGTCGGCCCAAAGCGCCGCACTGCAGCGCGAAAGGGCGCGTCGGTCACGCCCGCCATGGGGGCGAGCACGACCTTCGGGGTCGGGCCATGGATGTCGGT
>JBEIFU010000053.1:0-13033 GCA_040382295.1 Alphaproteobacteria bacterium | reverse complement strand
TGTGGCCGATCACGTGGCGGCTTCCGGGCACCAGGGGATCCTCGTCGGCGACCTGGCCCAACCCAGCGGAGGTCCCATGCCGTTCGGCCACAACTCGCACCAGACCGGCCTCGACGCTGACATCTGGCTGACCCCGCTGCCGGCCCGGCGGCTGACGCGGGACGAGCTTGAAGGCGTTACGCCCCCCTCGATGGTCGACCTCGAGACGGCCACGGTCACCTCGGCCTTCGGCGCCGCCCAGGTTGCCATGCTGCGCCGCGCTGCCGAGCATCCGGACGTCACGCGGATCTTCGTGTCGCCGCCCATCAAGCAGGCATTGTGCGAGCGCACGCCCGAGACTGACCGCTTGTGGCTGGGCAAGGTCAGGCCCTGGGCCGGGCACACGGCCCACATGCACATCCGCATCGGCTGCCCCGTGGACAGCGACAGCTGCAAGGACCAGAACCCGGTTCCCGATGGCGATGGGTGCGGCGCGGAGCTCGAGTCATGGATGGGTGACACTTCGTGGCGCTCGACTGGCACGCGCCCCTATGTCCCCGAAACGGGGCTGCGCCTGAGTGCCATGCCGGCGGCGTGCCGCAAGCTGGTCGAGTGAACCGCGACAACGCGAAACCATAGCGGAATGAAACTGGCGGATGGGGTGAGATTCGAACTCACGGAGGGCGTGAACCCTCGCCGGTTTTCAAGACCGGTGCTTTAAACCACTCAGCCACCCATCCGGCGCTCGCAGCGCGTGCGGGGCGGGAGTTACCATGGGGCTGCGTGCCGAGCAAATCCCGGCGTTTGCGACCTGGTGACCCTGCCGGGGTGCCGCCGCCTGAAAACAATGATGCTTGACGATCCTCGAAAGCGCCCAAACGCAAGGTTGGGGCGTGGCTGGCTGTGAAATAGGAACGAATTTCCGCCTTGCACACGGGGCGCGCCTTCGCCATTCTCCGCCTCGCGAATGGCTTTGTAGACCGACGTGCATGAAGACGTGCCGCAAGTGCCTGATACCAGTCTGGCGTACAAGCTGCCTCTGTTGTGGCGAGCTGCCTTGGTTTTGGTTCCGCGTCCCGCCGACATCTCCCTCACTCACAAGTCAAACGCAGTTGGTACGCCCGCAGGCAGTCTGTGGCGCGGCCGTGGTTTTGTGAAGGAATGGACTGAAGATGACGACTGGCGTGGTAAAGTTTTTCAACACTTCGAAGGGTTTCGGGTTCATTGCGCCCGATGGCGGCGGCAAGGATGTTTTCGTGCACATCACGGCGCTTCAGCGCTCGGGGCTGCAGTCACTGGCCGAAGGCCAGAAGGTCAGCTTCGAGACGGCGCCAGGCCGCGACGGTCGCATCGCAGCCGACCGCCTGAAGGTCCTGTCGTAGTCGACCAGGGGCCCATGATGCCATCGGCGCCGCTCCCGCAACCGGGACGGCGCCGTTTTTTATGCCTGCAGCAATGCCGGGGATGACATGACCAAACCCAGTAACGTGATCGTCCTGCTTCTCGATAGCCTCAATCGGCACATGCTGGGGGCCTATGGCGGGCGCGAGTTTGCAACACCTCATATCGACCGCCTTGCTGCGCGCAGCCTGAAGTTCACAGCGCACTACACGGGCGCCCTGCCCTGCATGCCGGCGCGCCACGACATCCTGTGCGGCGCATGGGATTTTCTCTGGCGCCCCTGGGGGTCGGTCGAGATCTGGGAAGACGCCATCACCCATCCTCTGCGCAAGGCCGGCGTGGTGACGCAGCTCATCTCGGATCATCCGCACCTTTTCGAGACAGGCGGCGAGAACTATCATGTCGACTTCACCGCATGGGACTATCAGCGCGGGCATGAGGGCGATCCGTGGAAGACGCGTCCCGACCCCAGCTGGGCCGGTGCCCCGCGCTTCGGTCGCGGTCACATGCCCTATGATGCCTCGCGTGGCTGGTTCCGTGGCGAGGAAGATTTTCCGGGCCCCCGCACAATGGCGGCGGCTGCACGCTGGCTTGACGAGAACGCGGGGCACCACAAGCGCTTCATGCTGTTCGTCGACGAGTTTGATCCGCACGAGCCCTTCGACACGCCCGAGCCCTGGGCCTCGATGTATGATGCGACGTGGGAAGGGCCGCATCTGATCTGGCCGCCCTACGTGAAGGGCGCCATCGCCTCGGGTACGCTGACGGAGCGCCAGGCGATCCAGGTCCGTGCGCAATATGGCGCGAAGCTGTCGATGATCGATCATTGGCTGGGCCGCGTCCTCGACGCCATCGACCGAAACGATCTTTGGAAGGATACGGCCGTCATCCTGTGCACCGACCACGGGCACTATCTTGGCGAAAAGGACATCTGGGGCAAGCCGGGCGTGCCCATCTATGACACGCTGGGCCGGATTCCGCTTCTCGTGGCGTGGCCGGGCATGGGCCCGCGCGAGGTTCCGGCCCTGACCACCAGCGTCGACATCTTCGCAACCCTTTCCGACATCTTCGATGTCTCGGTGCGCCAGCGCACGCACGGTGCCTCGCTGCGGCCGCTCATCGAGGGGTCTTCGGACAGGATCCGTGACTGGGCCTTGATGGGGGTCTGGGGACGGGAGGTCCATGTCACTGACGGGCGCTGGAAGTATGCGCGCGCACCGCAGGGCCGCAACGAGCCGCTGGCGATGCTGTCGAACCGGTGGTCGACGATGCCTACCCATGTTCTTGCGCGTGAGCAGGAGCTTCCCTTGCCGGATGATCGCGCGACTCTCGCGCGGATGCCGGGCAGCAGGGTCCCCGTCATCAAGCAGGTCTGGGATGTCTCGAACCAGCTGCCTTTCTGGGCGTGGGCCAAGTTCAGCGGCAACCACGTTTACGACACAGGCAATGACCCGGCCGAGAACGAGAACCGTGTAGGCTCACCCGACGAGACGCGCATGGCTGAAATGCTGTTGGCGGCGCTCCACGAGGTGGAGGCGCCGCCGGAACAGTTCAAAAGACTGGGGCTGTGACCCGCTGAACCCTAGCGCCCGAGTTCGGCGTGCAGTTGCTGCACGAAACCCTGCGGCAGGCTCAGACGCTGCGCCAGCATGGCAAGATAATTGCGCTCGCGCTCGTTCACCTGGTCGATGACGATGGCAGAGGCGGTGTAAAGCTGCGCCGCGACTTCCGGTGTCGTCGCGAGCTTGGCCACATCTTCGATGTTGAGGGGGCGAGCCATCTCGCCAAGGAGGAATGATTTTTCCTCGGATGTCAGGCCGGCCTGATCCATCTGTCCCATGATTTTCTGGCTTTCGGCGCGATCCACCTCGCCGTCGGCCTTCGCCGCCGCTATCATCGCGATCAGCACGGCCGAGCCCAGCTGGTTTTGCTCTTGCAGCTGCTGCTGAGGCGCGTCGTACATCGGTCCAGTCGCGAAACCACCCTGGCCCTGCGCCTGGCGTTGGCCACCACCCTGCATGAAGTCGCCGACACCCGGCATGTTCGAAAGCACCCCACCGATCGTACCGCCGATACCGCTGGTACGCTGGCCGGGCGGCAGCTGGTTCTGCCCTTCCTTGTGCTTCTGCCACGCCTGGTAGGCAAGCGTGCCGACCAGCGCGAGGCCGCCGATCTTGGCGACGTCACCAAGGCCCGCCTTGCGTGCAAGCGCGCCACCCAGCACGCCGGCTGCAAGGCCGGTCGCCATGCCATTGTTGAGGAACTGGTTCAGAAGCTTTCCGGCGTCGATGGTCATGGCTCACTCCGTGATGCGGGATACATTGCGCATAGATTGTGAGCCATTCACCAACTTCAATAGGCATGACGCGCCAAAGCATCCGGGAATTCACGGCACCACGGCGTCCATGACCATTACGACATCAGGGGCATAGGTCGAAACGAGCGGCTCCTGGAAACAATCGCGTCCATCCGTAAAGTCCACGCCGTTCTTGTTTTTTGCCGCGATGGCATCGAACCACAAGATCCTGTCGGTCCTCGGGAAGATTTCCCTTTGGCGTGCACGCACGGATGAAAAGTGACGCCGCTGTAATCTCCCCAACGCCGTGCATCAGGCCGGCCTGCGCAGACAGGTCAGACGACGTCCTCGCCGCCCGCACCTGCCAGCAGGCCAGGTCGCGCTTCAGATCCTGTTGCGCGCCGCCACCTTCTTCACGGCCGGATGAGCATCAAGGCGCGTTGCAATCTTGCAGAGCCGTGGGCAATCGGCCTTGAACCAGTCGCGGCCGGGGGTCCAGAGCGTCATCGCCCAGACATAGACGTCGAGCGCGGAAAAAGTCTCGCCGAGGAACCAGGGAGCGTCGGTCTGCTTCTCGACGAAGCGCCAGAGGTCCTTGCGGTGTGCAACCGTGTTTGCGCGTAAAAGCTTGCCGGCACCCTCTTCGCTCGTTTCACCGACCCAGCGCTCCGGTACGTCTGCATAGGTGAACGTCGGATAGACAGCCGCCACCAGAAAAAACTGCCAGCGCAGGAAATCGGCGCGCGAGGGATGACCAGACGGCGGGACCAGGCTGAACCCGGGGACAGTATCGGCGAGGTGAAGCAGCATCGCTGCGCTCTCCGTCATCACCCTGCCGTCGGGCAGGACAAGCGTCGGCACCTGACCGAGCGGGTTCATCTTCTTGAGCGCCTTGCTCTTCCAGCCCGTGTCGGACCACGGCACGTCGACAATCTCGAACGGAACCCCGGCGAGCGCAAAGCCGATCTCGACAATCATCGAGCCACAGCCGTTGGTCGCGTAAAGTTTGTAGGGTTTGGTCATCGGCTGGACTCGCGCCGGCACTTTCGCCGTTTCAACATGCCTCACGCGCCAAACCGGTCGAGGATCCACGGAACGACAACGTCCATCAGTTTTTCGACATCTGGCGCCTCTCGGGCTCCGAATTCCGGCTCGAAATAGTGCCGGGCCTCGGGGAAGTCCACGTAGGTCTTGTCCTTTGCCGCAATGGCGTTGAACATCGGAATCGCATCCGTCTTCGGGAAGATCTCCTGGTCCTTGCCGGCGTTGACGAACAAGGACGGTTCGGTGATCTGCGGCAGGTCGTGCATCTGGTTGGCCTGCGAGGACAGGCCCGACCACGTCGACAGCCAGGCGTGCGGCGTCGCCTGCCGGCCAAAGCCGAAGAATTTCCAGTTCATCAGGTCGGGCCGTGGCGAGAATATCGAACCATAGTCGCGCTGGGACGGGTCGAGATACTGGGCCACGTAATGCAGGTTGGCCATCGTGCGGTAGATGGTCAGCACCGGCTCGAACGCCTCGCGACGCAGGACTTCGCGCTGACGGTTCGGCGTAAGCTTCGAAAAATCGGGATCGTTGTGCAGCTCCTCAGCGCGCCTGTTTTCGGCAATCATCGCCCTTGCGATTGCATCGATGCGACGAACGCGCTCGAGCTGGGCGGCGCGGAACTGCTTGATGAAGGATGCGTCGTATGTGGACCATACCGCATCGGAGCCATCAATCTGCGAGGGCATGTTGAAGCCGTTACGCTCGTCGTACATGTCGAGGTCCGGATCCGTCAGGTGCGGATTGGTTTCATCGACCACAGAGGGGTCGATGATCTCGTTCATGATCAAGCCCTCTCCTTTGTGGGAAGAGATGTAGATCATGCCGTCCGCCGGGATCATCTCGGCCTCGTTCAGGTGCGTTCGCCGGCCACCGGGCGTCTTGGCGAGACGCTTGCCCTTCCCCGCCTTCGCCTGCGCCTGATAGAAGCCGTTCAGTGCACCGCCACCCGAGTTGCCCACCAGGACAACATTCTGCACGCCCATCCTGTTCTTCAGATGTGACACGCATGAGGCCACATCAAGAATGATTTCCTCGTGGATCGTGGTGACATCATTGTTCGGATTGCGGGTGTTGGCGGCAAGGCAAGCCACACCGGCATCGACCAGTCGCGGGATCACGTAATGATGCGTGAAGTCTGCGCGCGGATGCATGACAACAATAGCGGTCTTTGGCTTCGCCTGTCCCCGCGGCAGCCACAGCAGCCCACGGTGTTCCCTGAAGTCCGCAGCCCGCAAGGCAAGGTTCTGCACGTCAGCTGACGCCGGCGGCCTGCGCATGTTCATGGGCGCCCCGGCCCAATATGTCTTGGAAATGAGAAGCACGTGAACCTCCTTCAGGCCTCGGCACGGACCTGATGTTTGACCAATTCACGACGTCTTTACCACCCCCCGCCTGGAAATCCCCGCGTTTGGGTGGCTTCAACCTTGATGATGATGGGATCCAACAAAGTGTTGCTCACGCCACAACGCGTTAGCGGAATAGTAAGGCCCCGGCCCTAACGTGACACTCGATCCTGAATGCCGGGGGAGAGAACAGCAGCGACGGCATTTCGGGCTCGACCCCAGCCCTGAAAACAGCACCAGCCCACACCAATCGTGCGGAAAGCCCGGCCCCCTCCCGGCCGGGTTTTTCGTTGCCCGGCCAACGCGCAGCCTTGCCGCACTCAGGTTCGCGCAAAGATGGCCTCGAGCGCAGTCATGTTCATGCCATGCTTCGTGTAGTTGTAGGGCGTGAGATTCACGGCCTTGATGATGCGCCGCTGGATCTCGGTGCCGACGCTCCCGTCCTCGCGGGGAACCATGTCGAAGTCCAGCACGTTGATGCAGGCCAGGTCCTGCTCGAAGGATTGCACCGCCCGCAGGCCTGCGCCGGTCATCCAGCTCAACAGCAAACGGTTTGTGCCCTCGTGCGCGACGACCAGCGCGGTGTGCCAGCCGGGCGTTGCCAGCAGGCGCTTTGTTGCCGCGACAGCCCGCTCCTGAACCTCGGCGAAGGCATCGCCGCCCATCATGCGTGCACCAGGCTCGGCTGCCTGATCGAACTCGAACGCCATGCGCGCGGCCAGTTCTTCGCGGCTCTTGACAGGCGCCATGATGCGTCCGCCCTTGATCTCGACGAAACCAGCATCGACATCGAGGGATAGGTGAGCCGTGTCCCTGTTTTCGGCTAGAACGATTTCGGCGGTTTGCCGCGTGCGGTTCAAACCCGATGACAGCGCCACATCGAAGCGGACATGCGACAGAGCAGCCCCGCTGGCAAGCGCCTGTTCCCGCCCGAGCGCTGTCAGAGGCACGTGCTCGGTGGTTCCCGTCTCGCGCACCTCGCGCGCGAAGTAATCCACATGGCCGTGCCGCATTAGATAGATGCGACGGCGCCCTGTCGTTCCCGGCAAGGCCCCCATCAGATTGCTCCCGATGATTTGAGCGCCTCGATATCTTCGGCGGTAAAGCCCCAATCCCCCAGGACTTGGCTGTTGTGCTGCCCTGCTTCGGGTGCTGGGCCCTGGACCTTGGGTACGGTTCGGCTGAAACGGGGCGCCGGTGCCGGTTGGACAACGCCGTCCATCTCGATGAACGTCTCGCGCGCCTTGTTGTGAGGGTGATGCGGAGCCTCGCTGAGAGAGAGGACGGGCGCATAGCATACGTCCGTTCCCTCCATCAGTGCGTCCCATTCCGCCCGCGTCTTCGTTTTCAGGACTGCCGCAATCCTGGTCTTGAGCGCCGGCCATTTCGAGCGGTCCATCTGCGACTGGAACTCTGGATCCGTGATGCCGGTCTTCTGCAGCAGCAGCGCATAGAACTGCGGCTCGATCGAACCGATCGAAACCCACTTTCCGTCGGCCGTCTCGTAGGTGTCGTAGAAATGAGCGCCGCCATCGAGCAGATTTTCGCCTTTGTTGTCCGACCACATGCCCATCTGCTTGAAGCCGTAGAACATCGACATCAGCGAGGCAGCACCGTCGGTCATCGCGCAATCGACAACCTGTCCCTTGCCGGATCCACGGGCCTCGAACAGCGCGCATGCCATGCCGAATGCCAGATAGAGCGCCCCACCACCAAAATCACCCACGAGGTTGAGCGGCGGAACCGGCGCCTCACCCTTTCGCCCTATGGCATGAAGCGCGCCGGTCAGTGCGATGTAGTTGATGTCGTGCCCCGCGGCCTGGGACAGGGGGCCTACCTGACCCCAGCCCGTCATCCGGCCATAGACCAGCTTCGGGTTGACCTTGAGGGCCGCCTCGGGGCCGAGGCCCAGCTTTTCCATAACTCCTGGTCGAAACCCCTCGAGGAGGGCATCCGCCTGGGCGATCAGCTTGAGGGCGGTCAGCACCGCCAGCGGATTTTTGAGATCCAGTGCAAGAGAGCGACGCCCCCGGCTTGTGATGTCGAATTTGTTGGCGCCCCGGCCGCCTTTGCGGTCGATCCTTACAACTTCTGCGCCCATGTCACTCAACAACATCGCGCAGAACGGGCCGGGACCGATGCCTGCGAACTCGATGACCTTCACGCCGTGAAGTGGACCCATGACAAAGCCTCCGGATTTGAATAGGAATTGAGACAATAAAACGGGTTTAGTTCATCGCGAACGACCCTGCAAACGAATGAAGCGACTGGAGTGGTGGCATGAGAGTAGGATCCCTGGCAGCGGCTGCTGCATGCGTGTGCGCGATGGCCTTTGCGTCCCTGTCGCCGTCGCTGGCCGATGGCATGCCCGACGATGACAATTTCAATCCGGTGCCGTCGGTTCCCGCAGTTCCAGCGCCGGGTGTTACCCCGCCTGCTCCGGTGCGATCGAAACCCAAGGCCGCTGCCGTCAATCCGCCTGAACCGCCTGCGCCGGTGGTCGAGCCCGCGCCCGCACCATCGCCAGCACCTGAACCCCTGGCAGCGCCGGAGCCGCCGATGACGCCTCCGCCTGCGGTCGTGCCGGAAGCGCCAGCCGCTCCAGCCGTGACCACACCGTCCACCGTCATCGTGCCGCCTTCGTCCGCGCCAGCCGCTGCCCCTGCGCCGCTGGCTGCGCCACCTCAGCCTGCTGAACCGACGCGTGCGCCTACGCAGACCAATGGCCTGCAGACGGTTTACGAAGTGCTTTCGGTCGACATCACCATGCTGAAGAAGACCCCTGCTGCGGCGGTCATCACTGTCAGGGGCACCGCAAGAACTGCCGGCTGGACCAAGATCGAGCTGCGGCCTTTGAGCACGGGCATAACCGAAACGGGCATGCGCAGCTTTACCTTGATGGGCCAGCCACCAAGTGGTTTTGCCTCGCAGGTACTGACGACGGTCAGCGCCAAGGTCACGCTGGATCCTTTGCCGGATGGTGTGCGCACCATACGCGTGCTGAGCGAAACCAATGAGATCGCTCAGAGCTTTCCATAGCTGAACGTTGCGTCAGGCCAGCAACTGTCCGTCATCAATGGTGAACAGCGATCCCGTTACAAACGTCGCGTGATCCGAGCACAGGAGCAGGAGCAGCGCGTCCAGGTCGCTTTCCTTGCCGAGCCTGCGGCGGGGGAACCCCTGGACCTGCTTCTGGCCGCCTTCTGAGTCAAACCAGTCGCTGTTGAGCTCGGTGCGGATGAAGCCCGGGCATAAGGCATTCACCGCGATGTGATGACGTGCCCATTCCCGCGCCAGGCCCTTGGTCATCATGGCGACGGCCGCCTTGGACATCGAGTAGGCCACAAGGCCTGGCAAGGCCTTCATGGCACCGATCGAGGCAATGTTGACGACGCGCCCCCGGATCTTGTGGTGCAGCATGCGCGCGCCTACAGCCTGCGCCACGAAAAACATGCCCTTCACGTTGGTATCCATGATCGTGTCGTAGGCGCTTTCTGACAGGTCGGTGGCGCTGGACTGAATGTTCAAGCCAGCGTTGTTAACGAGAATCGAAATCGGTCCGGCGAGCCGCTCGGCCTCCATGACGACCGATCGCACCTGCCCTGTTTCGGTCACATCGAGCGTCAGCGGGATTGCGGTGCCGCCTGCGGCGGCGATATCGCGCTGCAGCGACATGAGGCGCTCTGTTCGGCGGCCTGTAATCACTATCTTAGCACCCGCGGCGCTCAGAATGTGTGCGAAGCGCAAGCCGAAGCCGCTTGTCGCGCCTGTGATGAACGCGACATGACCGCTGAGGTCGAAGGTAATGTTGCTGGCCATTTGGATTACTCAAAATAGATTGCGCGGGGTTATCCTTAAACCAGAGCACAGACGCAGCGCACGCGCGAATATTTCTTTCCTGTTGCAGGGATCCATGCGTATGTTCCGCTCATGCAAATCGACGTCATCTCAGATCCCGTCTGTCCCTGGTGCTACATTGGGAAGCGCCGCCTTGAACGGGCCTTGAGCCTGCGGCCAGACGTTGAATTTGAAATCCGATGGCGCCCCTTTCAGCTTGATCCGACAATGCCTGCCGAGGGCGTCGACCGAACCGAGCACCTCGTGCGCAAATTCGGGTCGGTAGAGAAACTGCGCCCGATGCAGGCCGTGCTTGAGCAGGCTGGCCTCGAGTACGGGATCGCGTTTGCGTTCGATAAGATCCGCCGGGCACCGAACACGCTCAACGCCCACCGCCTTATCCGCTGGTCACATTCGCTTGGATTGCAGGATGAGATGGTTGAAAGCCTGTTCCGCAGCTATTTCGTGGAGGGCAAGGACATCGGTGACATAAAGGTCCTTGCCGGGATCGGCGATGTTGTCGGCATGGACGGTGAGCTGCTCGAGGAATTGCTGACCTCGGATGCCGACGTCGAGTCGGTTGCGCAGCAGGACTCCATGGCCCGCAAGTTCGGTGTGCAGGGCGTGCCCAGCTTCCTGATCGGCGGGCGCGCACTTGTGACGGGGGCGGAAGACCCCGAAGCCCTCGTGGCCATGATCGATCGCGTACTTTCAGACGCCGAAGGCACAGCCGCCGCTGGCTGACAGCCAGTGTTCCAGATCCGAACACAGCTCCGTCTTCACTAGTCCACTCCTGTCATCGTTTTGGGACAGGTGCATGCGCGTCGGTGTCCCGGAACAGTCAACGCTTCCTCAACCCTAACAAAACAAGAGCGGGTTTCCGCCAAACAGTCTGTCGGCCGCAGCGGCATGACGGTTGCAGCCTCGTGTTGCGATCGTGCCTGGCAAGGGGGTCAGGCACGCGACTGTTTGGAAAGGCAGACCAACACCATGACGTGCCTTCGAACCAGATCCTTGCAGATGCTGCTGGCGAGTGGGGTGCTCGTCCTGTCAGCTTCAGCGCAGGCGTCCGGATGGTCCGATGGATCATCCTTCAATGTGCCGCAGGGCACGGGTAATGCAGACTTCAATGCGCCCGCGTCGGGCTATGCTCGGGATGCAAGCGGTAACCGAACCGTCGTCGACGGTCGCTTTGTCGGCCACTGCTACTTCTATGCCGACGGCATCACCCCGGGTGTGGGCTCCCGCTCGGGCGTAGCGGAGTCCTCGGGCTTTCCTACCAATCCCTGCGAAGAACGAGCAGGCCGTCAGGGCACTCAGGCCATGGCGATCGCCAACAATGTCACGGTGGTGACGAGGGGTTCGCGCAACACCGTCGTCGTCAACTCAACCCAGACCAATTCCGGCAACCAGGAAGTCGTGCTCAATGGCAAGATCAATTTCAACTAAGGCGGCAGCGCCTGCAATGGGCCTGACCACGCGGATTGCGGCGCTGCTGCTGGCGGCCAGCAGCCTTGTCGCATGCGTCAGCCCAACACCGCGCGCGGACGGTACCTACACCGCACCCATCGGCGGGGCGCCCGTCATCAACAACGAAACACAGTACAGCAACCAGTTGCGCTGCATCGGCGGCTTGCTGCGCTCGCGTCCAACGGCGCCCCCACGCATCGCCGTTGGCAACATCGCCGACTATACGGGCAAGTACGAAGCCGATGGCTCGGGCCGCAAGGTCACGCAGGGCGCCAACCTGATGGCCATGTCGGCACTGTCCAAGGCTGGCGTGAGGCTCGTTGAGCGCTTCGACACGTTTGTTGCCGACCTCGAGCTCAAATATGCGAACAACAACCTCGTCACCGACAGCGCAAACCCCGGTTACAATGCCGACGTTCGCAAGATCCTGGCGGGCTCGATCCAAGGCTCCGACTTCTATCTGATCGGGGGCATCACCGAGCTGAACTTCAACATCCGGTCCGTGGCGGCCGATGCGTTTGCAGGCGCAACGGAACTCTCGGGGCTGCGCGGAACGACCGGGGCGAAGCTCTTCGTCATGAACGTGGCCATGGACCGGCGGTTGATCAACACGCAGACCCTCGAGGTCGTGAAGGTGATTTCGTACCAGAAGCAGATCCTCGGTCGTGAGATCAGCCTGGGCGTGTTCGATTTCCTGGGTAGCACCATTCTTGACATCGGCGCGGGCGAGCGTGCGCTCGAGCCAATCCAGCTTGCCATCCGCGCGGTCACCGAGCGCGCGGTTCTCGACATCATGAAGGACATGGATCCCCGCGCGAAGGCGCATTGCGGCATCCAGCTTGACTCTGCCAGCGACCCGCTGGCCGACCGTGGCGAAGCGGTTTCTTCGCCAGTTTCTCTGCCCGTGCAACAGCCCGTCCGCCGGGTCGTGCAACAGCCCGTGCCTGATGACGCCTACAAGACCGTCACCAAGCCCGCGCCAGCGGCCCGACCGAAGCCCGTGCAGAGCGCCAAACCCGCAGGCTCCACTCTGGTGCTGCGTTCTTCCATCAACTGACCCAGGAAAGGAACTTATCATGTCGACTCTGAAATCCGCTTTCTTCGCCGGCGCCGCTTCTCTCGCGCTGACCTGCGCTGCCTCGGCCTCGTGCCCCGGCCCCAATCCGTGCCCGCCGAACACGATCCTGAACGGCCAGCTCAATGTTGGTTCGACCATCTCGAACGTTCAGACCAACGTGCAGAACATCACGGGTGAAGTCACCGTGACCGCGGCTGCCATCGCCAACTCGCTCTCGGTTGACGTGACGGGTGACGCCATGATCGGCAACACGCAGCAGAACTTCGGCTATGTGGGCTCCTCGCTCAACGCCACTGTTGAGCACACCAAGGACGTCTCGCTGACGTCGGCGGCGATCGCCAACAGCGCGAGCATCAAGGTCATGGAAGCCGACACGCTCGAGCTGAACAACCTGCAGACGCAGGCGTGGGATCCGGCAGCCTACCTGACAGCCAACGTCTCCAACATCGACGGTGGCGCAACGCTGACGGCGGCTGGCATCTCTAACTCGCTGGCCGTCGAGACAGACGCGGCCCTCATCCGCGTCGGCACCACGCAGCGCAACCATGGTCCGAACATCGCGGGCGTGAACGCCACCGTGAG
>JBEIFU010000052.1:0-13215 GCA_040382295.1 Alphaproteobacteria bacterium | reverse complement strand
GAAGGCGCATGCCGTGCTGGGCTGCCGCGGGATCAGCCGCACGGACTTTCGCTATGACGATACGCAGGGCGAGCCGGGGCGCATCATCCTTCTCGAGACCAATACCCAGCCGGGCATGACGCCAACGTCGCTCGCGCCTGAACAGGCCGCTTACAAGGGCATCTCCTATCGGGCCCTGTGCCGCTGGCTGGTCGAGGATGCTTCATGCGGCAGGTAGGCGGTGCAGCCGATGACGAAGACGATGCTTTCGCCCCCAGGCGGCGGCAGAAGCCTCCGGCTGCGCGGACGCGGCCGCGGATCAATCGTCCGCGGCGGCGCAGTCCACCCTCGTCGTTCGTCGGGCGCTGGCAGGAGAGCCTGCGCAACGCCATGCGCTGGGGCGCGTTCTGGAGCGTGTTGCTGGGCCTCTTCTTCCTGACGGTGACCGTCGCCGGGCTGTTCTCGGGCGGGCATGTCGCTGCAGCGGTCGCGGGGGTCGAGCGTGGCTTCAATGGCATGATGGCGGAGGCTGGCTTTACCGTCGACGACATCACCGTGACCGGTGTGGTCAACACGCAGGGACGCGATGTCACGCGACGGCTCAACTTCAGGCGTGGCGACCTGATGCTCGACGTCGATGTCAATGAAGCCCGGGCGCGTGTGGAGTCGCTGCCGTGGGTCAAGTCGGCACAGGTGCGTCGGGTCTGGCCCAATCGCGTTCACATCAGGATCGAGGAGAGGCGTCCGATCGCGCGCTGGCTTCACAATGGGCGACACTTCGTCGTCGACAGCGATGGACGCATCGTCGGCGTGACGCATGAGCGTGGCTTCGTGGCACTGCCGCTGCTGTCGGGAAAGGGTGCGCCGGAAGCGGCGGCTGGCTTCGTTTCGCTGGTGGCGACACAGCCCGAGTTGAAGTCACTTGTGAAGATCGCCGTGCGACGTGGTGAAAGACGTTGGGATTTACAGCTTGCTAACGGTGTTGGCGTACGACTTCCGGAAGAAGGTGCCGAGGCGGCGCTGGCGGAACTCGTAACTCTCGACCGCGAACAAAAGATCTTCGCGCGGGATATCCTGTCGATCGATCTTCGGTTCGCGAACAGGTACGTCGTCAAACTGCCGCCGGGATCACCTTTGATCGCAAAGACGGTCAAGGCCTCGGGCGGCAGGGATACTTGATGGGCGGACGGACGGACAGAACGACAAGAGGCCAGAAACACTGGCCCAGCAAAGGCGGGATCATCGGAGCGATCGACATCGGCTCGTCGCGGATCGCCTGCCTCATCCTGAAACCCGTGGCCCAGCCCGGAGGCGATGCGACACGGTTTCGGGTCCTCGGTCACGGCCAGCAGGCCAGCCGGGGCGTGCGGGCGGGGAACGTCATCGATACAAGCGCCGTGGAAGCTGCCATCCGCGCGGCCGTGGCGCAGGCCGAGGACATGGCGGGGATTCTGCTGCGGGACGTGCAGGTGGCACTGTCCTGCGGCTCTCCTCGCAGCCAGGTGATCGGGGTCGAAATTCCCATTTCGGGCGGTGAGGTTCGGGAAGCCGATCTGTCTCGCGCGATTGCCATCGGGCAGGCGCGTTTTCCGGCGTCGGATCGGGAGGTTCTGCACTGCATGCCGGCGCGCTATTCAGTCGATGGCGATCGCGGCATCCGCAATCCCCTCGGGATGCTGGGCGACGCGCTGGGTGTCAACCTGCATGCGCTGAGTGTTGCAGGAGGTCCGTTGCGGAACCTGGAGGCCTGTGTCAGTCGTTCGCACCTTGGTGTTGCCGGCAGGGCGCTCAGTGGCTACGCGGCTGGCCTTGCCACGCTGATCGGTGACGAGATCGAGCTTGGTGCAACCGTGGTCGACATGGGCGCGGGCACGACAACCATTGCCGTGTTCATGGATGGAGGCCTCGTGCATGCGGAGTTGCTACCCATCGGTGGCAAACATGTCACCAGCGATATTGCCCGCGGTCTGTCAACGTCCCTGTCGCAGGCCGAGCGCCTCAAGACGTTGTTCGGCAGCGCCCTGACGGGACCGAATGATGCGCGCGAGCTGATTGCTGTTTCGCAACCCAGCGAGCAGGATGGCATTGGCGATGCATCGGTCCCGCGTTCCATCCTGACGGGCATCATCCAGCCGCGGGTCGAGGAGACTTTCGAACTGGTCCGGGATCGCCTCGCAGACGTTGGCCTCGCTTCGGTTGCGGCGCGGCGTGTGGTGTTGACCGGCGGTGCGAGCCAGCTGAATGGCGCGCGCGAGATTGCAGCCCGCGTGATCTCCAAGCAGGTCCGGCTTGGAAAGCCTGCCTGTCTGGTCGATGCGCCGGAACTTGCGATGGGCCCCGGGTTTTCTGCGTGTGCAGGGCTTGCGGTACGGGCCGTCCAGCGACCGAATGAGCTTGCGGCGCCGGGGGGCATCGATGACGAGGCAGGCTTCGGGATGGTCACTGCGTCGGCCACGCGCGGGCTTGTCGGAATCAAGCGCTGGCTTAGAGAGAATTTTTAACTGGTTTGCCTTCAAGACTAGCGACACAAGAGGCGCATCCATGCGCCCGGTTGGTTGGGTGACTTCAGCTTCGGGAAGGTGGCACGAACGGAGAAACAGACAATGGCCATCGATCTCATGTCAGCGGACTTCACTGAACTGCGCCCGCGAATCCTGGTGTTCGGCGTGGGTGGAGCCGGTGGCAATGCTGTCAACAACATGGTCACGTCGCGCCTTGAAGGCGTTGAGTTCCTCGTTGCCAACACGGACGCGCAGGCACTTGCGCATTCCAAGGCGCAGCATCGCCTGCAGATCGGCGCCCGCCTGACCCAGGGCCTTGGCGCGGGTTCCCGCCCGGATATCGGGCAGGGTGCTGCAGAGGAGAGCGCGGATGAGTTGCGCCGGATCATGTCCAACAGCCACATGGTGTTCATTACAGCCGGTATGGGCGGCGGCACGGGCACGGGTGCTGCGCCCGTCATTGCCCGTCTGGCGCGTGAACTCGGGATCCTGACGGTCGGTGTCGTGACGAAGCCCTTTTCCTTCGAGGGAGCTCGCCGCATGCGGACGGCCGAGGAAGGGATCGAGCGGCTCAAGCCCTTCGTCGATACGCTTATCGTGGTTCCAAACCAGAACCTGTTCCGGATCGCCAACGACAAGACCACCTTTGCGAAGGCCTTCGAGATGGCCGATGAGGTGCTCTACGCGGGTGTGCGCGGGGTCACCGACCTGATGGTCATGCCGGGTCTGATCAATCTCGATTTCGCTGACGTGCGGACGGTGATCGGCGAGATGGGTACCTCCATGATGGGCATGGGCGAGGCCGAGGGCGAGGGTCGCGCGAAGGCTGCAGCCGAGGCGGCCATCTCCAATCCGTTGCTTGACGTAACGTCGATGAAGGGTGCCAAGGGTGTGCTTATCAACATCACGGGTGGGATGGACCTGACGCTGTTCGAGGTCGATGAGGCTGCCAACAAGATCCGGCAGGAAGTCGATGCCGATGCCAATATCATCGTCGGATCGACCTTCGACGAGCGGCTGAATGGACGGATCAGGGTTTCAGTCGTCGCCACCGGCATTGCGAGCGAGAGCCGGATCCAGGCGCAGCCGCCCCGGGCCACTGCCGCCCAGGGCGCTGCGAAGCGCGTACAGCAGCCAGCGTCTGCCACGCCGACCGCCATCATCGACAGTGTGAGGCCTTCGACCGCTCACCCTGTTTCGGGGCAGGCAACGGCGCCGGTCATCGAGCCATTGCATCCGGTTCATGCGATGCAGGATGAGATCGCCCGGACGGGGCTTGTACGTGGCCTGGCGCCCGAGGAGGCGCAGCCGGCGATCTGTCAGCGCGTGCACCGCGGCATCGAGGATATCGAGGCCGACCGACCGGCGCAGGGGCTGCGGTCTGGGTCCCAAGGTCAAGCTGCCATGTATTCGCAATCTCCCGAGACGGTGCGCAAGAGCGTTGGCTTCAGCGTGTTCGGCATTACGATCGGTGCGAACGGCCTGTCGCGCAAGGCGCCGGCGAGCCATCGGCAAGGGACTTCGCCGGCGGGGCTTCTTCAGACCCGCGTCGGCGGGCGCGTGGCTTCCGATGGCGGGCGCATCACGCCGATCCCGTCCCGCGATGGGGAGGTCGAGGCGCTCGAGGGCTTCGGCGATGAACAACTCGACATCCCGGCGTTCCTTCGGCGCCAGGGTCGCTGACTTCGTTTACCAAAGTTCCTCAGGGCGCTGGTTCTACGCCTTTGGTGGTAGATGCGGTGCGGCGAGCGATTCCGTCGGTGCGGTAGCCAGCGTGTCCGGCGTAGCGTCCGTATCGTTTCGAATGTGAAATTTTTTCCCTGTTTTCTGCCGTAATATTCGGAAACAAGAAGTTATTTCGAGCGATTCGGCCACACTGCTAGTGTTTTCACGGCGATGGATCTTCTCGCGCGGTGATTGGGTGCTTCTGGCAACACTCGCGCAGGTAGATCCGGCGGCTGTGCAGTTCTGAGGGGGATGCACTGTCCGGGAACCGCAGGGGTCGGTCAAGTCATGACCGATCCGGAGCGGTAACGTCGCGGCGCTGACCTTGTGCCTTGGGGAAGGCTCAGGAGTTGGCGGTGCGGTGAGGTCCGGCAGTCCAGTATTGGGTTGAGAGGGGCGATGGCGCTTCAAAGGACTTTGAGGAAGGCAGTCAGCTGCGAGGGCGTGGGCGTCCATTCCGGCGTGCTGTCCCGACTGATTCTGGTACCTGCTCCGGAGGGCACGGGCATCGTGTTCCGGCGTACGGATCATCCCGGGGTGGCGGGGCTCGTGCCTGCGCGCTTCGACAAGGTGACGGACACCAAGCTCGGCACGACGATCGGCAACGTCTACGGCGTGAAGGTCCTGACGGTCGAGCATCTCATGGCGGCCATTGTGGGCTGCGGCGTTACAAACCTTTTCGTCGAGATCAATGGCGCGGAAGTGCCAATCATGGACGGCAGTTCGGCGCCCTTCGTTGCGCTGATCGAGCAGGCTGGCGTGATGGAGCAGTCGAAGTTGCAGCAGATCGTTCGCGTGCGCGAGACCGTGCGCGTTGAGGACGGCGACAAATACGCGGAGCTGCGGCCGGGAGTAGGATTCTCGGCAGAGCTTGAGATCGCCTTCGAGAACTGCCCTGTCATCGACCGTCAGTCCTATTCCTTCGAGCTTGATGGATCGTCGTTCCGGGACGAGATTTCTCAGGCGCGCACATTTGGCTTCCGCCACGAGGTTGAATATCTGCAGGCGAATGGGCTGGCGCTCGGGGGATCGCTTTCGAACTCGATCGTGCTGGACGGCGGGCAGATCATGAACGAAGGGGGGCTTCGTTACGGCGATGAGTTCGTTCGCCACAAGCTGCTCGATGTGATCGGTGACCTGGCGCTGGCCGGAGCGCCCCTTTACGCGCAGTTCCGTGGCTACAAGACAGGTCATGCCCTCAACAACAAGCTGTTGCGAGAGCTGTTTTCTCGCAAGGGCGCCTATGAGCTGATCACTCTCAGCCCGGCGCGTCGTGGCGGGCTTGGTGCTCCGTCGGCGGTCCGTCTCGTGGCGGCCGAGTAGGAGCTGCCAAAACATGTTTCAGTTCAGGCCGTCGGCATGATGCCGGCGGCCTTTTTGTTTACTCGGTCCGATCCGGGTTCAGAACAAAGGCAGATGCTGTAAAAGATGTGTGGATTTCTGACTGCAACCTGACGGTGGTGGTTGCGGAATGCCTGTCGAACGTTCGCAAAACAGACAACGGCCCACCTGAAAAAGTGGATGTGCGGCGGAAAGCGGCATCGGTCTCCCTTCTCGGTTCGGACGGGACTTTGTCGCGTCACTCACCCAAAGGCTGATCTTGCGACAATAGCTTACAATTTGGTTGCCTCGCCACGCTGGCGCGACGGCGGATGATGGGGTAATAACGGCTCGGCATCTGCCGATTTTGCCTTGGGGCGAGATCGGACCCGTCTGCGATCCACAAATGGCTGGTGTTCATGTCCATGCTCTCCCGTTCCTGTTCATCGCGTCTGGCCCTCCTGCTGGCGCTGGCTTTCCCGCTGGCTGGCTGTGTCGGTGACGATGAGGGCGCTGCATCGGCGCCTGCGCCTGTGGCCGAGATCCGCGAGGTGCCGCCAGAGACCATCTACGCAACAGCTCTTATCCAGCTCGACAAGGGTAATTGGGAGCCTTGCGCCGCAGCCTTTGACGAGGTCGAGCGGCAGCATCCTTATTCCGTGTGGGCGCGCCGGGCCATGCTGATGTCGGCGTTCTGTTCGTATCAGGCGAACAAGTACAGCGAAGCCATCATGGCCGCCGACCGTTTCATTACCCTGCATCCCGGCAACAAGGATGCCCCGTACGCCTATTATCTCAAGGCTGTCTCCCTCTATGAGCAGATCGTGGATGTGGGTCGCGACCAGCGCCGGACGGAGCAGGCCATGGCGGCGCTGCGGGAGCTGATCAAGCGTTTTCCGCAAACTGACTATGCGCGTGACGCCCGGCTGAAGCTGGATCTCACCAAGGACCATCTGGCGGGCAAGGAAATGTCGATCGGACGCTACTACCTCAAGCGCGGCGAGACTGTTGCTGCCATTTCCAGGTTCCGCACCGTGGTCGAGCAGTACCAGACAACAAGCCATGTCCCTGAGGCCCTTCATCGGCTTGTTGAGTCCTATCTCTCGCTTGGCGTGATCAAGGAAGCGCAGGCATCTGCGGCGGTTCTGGGGCACAACTATCCTGGTAGCGAGTGGTACGAGGATAGTTTTGCACTGATGCAGCAATATGGCGCCAAGGGTAGTGCCGGAACGCCTTACGTGCCGATGTCTGTCAGTGGGCCTGTGACCGCGCCGGTGGATGCGACACGCCCGGATGCGGCCTCTGCTGCTGCCAGCGCCAAGAGCGAGACCCCGGAAGAGAAGAAGGACAGCTCGGGCGGGTTTTTCGACTGGTTCTGATGCGCTTGCGGGTTCTGCGGGCTGCATCCCTCGTCTGATAACAGGTGGCGGGTTACGGATGCTGACGTCGCTCTCGATCCGGGAATTCGTTCTGATCGAGCGGCTCGACCTGGAATTTGCGTCTGGCCTTTGTGTCCTGACCGGCGAGACGGGAGCTGGCAAGTCCATCCTGCTCGATGCGCTGGGTCTTGCGACAGGCGGACGGGTCGAGCGCGGCTTCGTTCGTAACGGAGCGACGCAGGCCAGTGTTGCGGCGGTGTTTGATCCTCCGGTGGCACATGCCGTTCGGGCTGCATTGCGCGGCAACGGGCTTGACGCGGACGGGCCGCTGATCTTTCGCCGTAGCGTCGGCATCGATGGGCGCAGCCGCGCTTTTGTAAACGACCAGCCCGTGTCCATCGGCCTGATGCGCGAGGCCGGTGCCATGCTGCTGCAGATCCATGGCCAGCATGATGATCGCGGGTTGCTTGACGGCGCGGGACACCGCAACCTGCTCGACTCCTTCGGGCGACTTGATGATGAGGTCAGTCAGGTCGAGATCGCCTGGCGCGCCCTGAATGCAGCCGAGAAAGCCCTGCAGGCCGAGCAGGATGCGCAAGCGCGCGCTGAGCACGACCTCGACTATCTCCAGCATGTCGCCGAGGAGTTGCGTTCGCTGGATGTGCGTGCCGGCGAGGAGCATGAGCTCGCACAGATGCGGGCCATGATGATGGCCTCCGAGAAGATAGCTGCAGACGTGGCTGAAGCAGTCGATGCGCTCGCCGGGCATGGGGGCGTCGAGGGGCGGCTCAATCTTGCCTTGCGGCGCCTTGGTCGTGCCCAGCCAGCGGCGCAAGGCAGGCTTGATGGCGCAGTGGCAGCGCTGGACCGCGCCGTCATCGAGGTCAATGAAGCCCGGCGGGCCGTCGATGCTGCCTCGCGCGGGATTGCCTTCGATGCGGGGGCGCTTGAGCGGGCGGAGACACGGCTCTTTGCGCTCAGGGCTGCCGCGCGGAAGCATGGCGGCAGCTGCGACGGGCTGGTTGCCAAACGTGCCGAGATCGAAGCCCGACTGGCTGCCCACGCGAGCGCCCGATCCCGCACCCGGGAGCTGGCGCAAAAGGTATCGGCTGCGCGTTCTGCGTATCAGGCGTCTGCGGACCAGTTGTCGGCTGCGCGTGCAGAAGCTGCGGCGGCGCTGGACAGATGTGTGGCGCGTGAACTGGTCCCGCTGAAGCTGGCGCATGCCCATTTTCGCACACAGGTCGATCGGGCTGGTGTCGAGGCGGTTGGTGCACACGGGCAGGACCGGGTGGAGTTCATGGTGGCGACCAATCCCGGTGCGCCGTTCGGGGCGCTGACGCGCATTGCTTCCGGTGGCGAGATGGCGCGTTTCATTCTTGCTCTGAAGGTTTCCCTGGCGGCGGAAGGGCCGGCTTCGACGCTTATCTTCGACGAGGTCGATCGGGGGGTGGGTGGTGCTGTTGCGGACGCGGTCGGCGAACGGCTGCAGCGGCTGGCCCAGAGCGAGCAGGTTCTTGTGGTCACGCATTCTCCGCAGGTTGCCGCACGTGGATCGCACCACCTGCGTATTTCCAAGTCCCAGTCCGGCGGGTCCATGGCGACACGCGTCGAATTGCTCGATCCGGAAGGGCGGCGCGAGGAGATTGCGCGGATGCTGTCAGGCGCGAAGGTGACAAATGCCGCGCGTGCGGCGGCTGACCAGCTTCTGTCGGTCCCGGTCGAGAAGCCGTCTGCGCGTCGGCGCGTTCAATCATCCTGAGACGAGGCGCCCATGAGCAAACCTGTCCCCGTGTCGAGGTTGACGGAAGGAGAAGCCGCTGCCGAGCTTGCCCGCCTTGCGCAGGAGATCGCCCTGCATGATCGGCGCTATTTCGCCGAGGATGCGCCCATCATCAGCGATGCCGATTATGATGCGCTGAAAAGGCGTAATGCTGCGATTGAAGCGCGATTTCCCACGCTTGCGCGGGCCGACAGTCCGTCGGGTCGCGTGGGCGCGGCGCCCGTGGAAACATTTTCCAAGGTGCGTCATGGCGCGCCCATGCTTTCGCTGGACAATGCCTTCGACGATGAGGACGTTACGGGGTTCGTCGAGCGCGTCCGCAAATTCCTGGCCCTCCCTGCGCAGGAGGTGCTGGCGTTCACCGCTGAGCCGAAGATTGACGGGCTATCGGCGAGCCTGCGCTACGAACATGGTCGACTTGTGCGCGGGGCCACGCGTGGTGACGGCGCGGTGGGTGAGGATGTGACCTTGAACCTGCAAACGCTGGCGGACATTCCTCGGGTGCTGACGGGTCCTGGCATTCCGGACCTGATCGAAGTGCGCGGCGAAGTTTTCATGGGGCATGACGATTTCCTCCAGCTGAACCGAGCGCAGGAGGCTGCTGGAGAGAAGACCTTCGCCAATCCCCGCAACGCGGCAGCGGGCTCGCTGCGGCAGCTGGATCCCGAGGTGACCCGACGACGGCCGCTTCGCTTTTTCGCCTATGCATGGGGTGAGGCGTCCCAACTGCCTGGCGTCACCCAAAGCGAGGTGATCGGTGCCTTCGCGCGATGGGGGTTTCCCACCAACCGCCTGATGACGCGCTGTGAAACCGTTGATGCCATCCTGTCCTACTACGGCCGCATCGCTTCCCAGCGTGCCAGTCTTGGGTATGACATCGATGGCGTGGTGTACAAGGTCGACCGTCTTGATTTTCAGGAACGGCTTGGCTTTGTGAGCCGGGCGCCGCGATGGGCCATTGCGCACAAGTTTCCGGCCGAGCAGGCGGAGACAGAGTTGCTTGGCATCGATATCCAGGTGGGTCGCACGGGTACGCTGACACCTGTTGCCAAGCTGAAGCCAGTGACGGTCGGTGGTGTTGTCGTGTCGAACGCCACCTTGCACAACGAGGACGAGATCCTGCGCAAGGATGTGCGTGTCGGCGATACGGTAGTCGTGCAGCGTGCGGGTGACGTCATTCCGCAGGTGGTACGGGTGATCGTGGAGCGACGGCCTGCCGATGCCCAGGTTTTTCGTTTTCCGGTTACCTGTCCTGCCTGCGGGAGTCATGCTGAACGGGAAGTCGATGCGGCAGGTGAAGCATCGGCCGCGCGTCGCTGTACGGGCGGGCTTGTCTGTCCGGCGCAAGCGGCCGAGCGCCTCAAGCATTTCGTATCGCGCGATGCCTTCGACATCGAAGGCTTTGGGTCGAAGCATGTCGATGCCTTCCTCGCTGACGGGTTGATTGCCCATCCCTCGGACATTTTCCTGCTGGAGACGCGCCATGGCTCCGGACCGACCGCGATCGCAGCACGAGAGGGATGGGGCACTGCGTCGGCCGCGAAGCTCTTTGCTGCCATCAAGGCGCGCAGACGCGTCGGGCTTGCCAGGTTCATCTACGCCCTGGGTATCCGTCATGTGGGCGATGCGACCGCCCGGGTTCTTGCGCAGAATTATGGCGATGCCAAAGGCTTTGTGTCTGCCATGACGGCCGCTGCCGACAGGGACTCGAAGGCGTTTGCCGAGCTTGATGCGATCGAGGGGATTGGCGAGGCGGTTGCCCGGTCGATCGCCGATTTCTTTGCCGAAGATCATAATCGCGAGGAAGTGGCACGCTTGCTGCGGCTTGTGGAGATCGAAGAGGCCGAGAAACCCAAGGCCGACACTCCTGTCTCGGGCAAGACGATCGTGTTCACGGGAACGCTTGAGAAGATGACCCGCGGGGAAGCCAAGGCCCGTGCTGAATCACTCGGCGCCAAGGTGGCAGGCTCCGTGTCGGCCAAGACCGATCTTGTGGTGGCCGGGCCGAAGGCGGGGTCCAAGCTTCAGGACGCCCAGAAGCACGGGGTCCGGGTCATCAGCGAGGATGAGTGGCTTGCGCTGATTGGCGCCTGAGTTCATCTGGAATCCCCATGGGTCCAGCGCCTTTTTTCCCTTCATTTGCGAAGTGTAAACGTTTCTGCAACGCGTGTGTCTTAAACTGTCCCCGTGTGCGTAAATCGTACTGGAGGGGGGCCAGATGGTCGCCGACACCATGTCCCCGGCACTTGAAATCCGTGGGCTTTGCAAGCGTTTCGATCGGCCAGCGGTGACGGGGCTGGACCTGAGTGTGCGCCGTGGCGAGTTCTACATGCTGCTTGGTCCCAACGGGGCGGGCAAGACGACTACGTTGCGCATGGTTAGCGGGTTGTTACAGCCGGATGATGGTTCCATCCATATCTTCGGGATCGATGCGCGTACGGACCAGGTTGCTGCCAAACAGATTGTCGGATGGGTCTCGGATGAGCCGATGATCTACGACAAGCTTACGCCGCTCGAGTATCTGGAGTTTGTTGCAGGGCTCTGGCAGGTCGATCCGATCGTTGCCGATATTCGTGCGCGAGAGCTGATTGGCTGGCTTGGCCTTGAGCATGTGCAACATACGCATTGCGAGCAGTTCTCGCGGGGAATGCGCCAGAAGGTGGCGCTCGCGGGGGCGCTCGTGCACGATCCTCAATTGATCATCCTCGATGAGCCGCTCACGGGACTTGATGCTGGAAGTGCGCGACTTGTGAAGTCGGTTCTTGTCGAGCGTGTGCGCTGCGGGCGGACGGTCATCATGACCACGCATATTCTGGAAATTGCCGAGCGCATGGGTGACCGGATCGGTGTGATCGATGGCGGAAAGATGGTGGCGGAAGGTACGCTCCAAGACCTTCGCGCGCGTGTCGGGACGGGTGACTCCTGCCTAGAGGAACTGTTCCTTGCCATCGTGGGGCAAGAGGCCAGCGTGGCATGAGCAGGCCCGGGTCGCTTGCTTGGTTTGCGCAGCATGAAACGCGGCTTGCCTGGCGCGACACCTTTGCAATCATGGGGGCCGGGCGCCCGGGTCGGATGCGCAGCATCCTGCTGGCTGTGACTGTCTTCCTCCTGGTGCTTCACGTCATTGCCCATTATGTGGTCGGGCCATTGGCAAGCCGGGCTCTGGATGCAGACCTTGCGAGCCTTGTTGGCGTGACGGTCGGCATTCTTCTCGCTGCCTCTGCGATCCTGTCGCAGGCCATGGAAAGCGTGACGCGGACATTCTACTCGCGTTCCGACCTGGAACTGATCCTGACATCGCCTGCCTCGGCGCAGCGGCTGTTCGCTGTCCGCGTCAGTGCCATTGTCATGTCGGTGAGCATCATGTCGCTGCTTTTCGTTGGCCCCTTCATCAACATGCTCGCTGTCCATGGAGGGGTGCGTTGGCTGGCGGCCTATGGTGTCATACCGAGCATTGCGCTGCTTTCGACGGCGCTGGCGATCCTGCTGACGGTTGCCCTGTTTCGCGCCTGCGGGCCCAAGCGTACGCGATTGATCTCACAGATCGCAGCAGCGATCATTGGGGGGCTCTTTGCCATCGGTCTGCAGCTTGCTGCGCTGTTTTCGACAGGAACATTGTCGCGCCTCGCGTATCTGGGATCGAGTGAAGTCCTTGCGCTGATGCCAGAGGCCGGGAGTGCGGTCTGGTTGCCGGCGCGTGCCGTGCTGGGCGATGTGCTGGCATTGCTGATGGTGCTTGTGACGAGTGGGTTGTTCTTTCTTTTTGTTGCATCGCGTGCGGGTACCCGCTTTGCGGAGCTGGTTCTTGCTGCGTCGAGCGCGCCGCGTGGGGTGTCTGAGCCGCTTGTGGCGACGCGTGCGTTTCGTGTTGAAGCGCCGGCCGATGCCTTGCGGCGCAAAGAGGTTCTGCTGATCCTGCGCGATCCGTGGCTGGTGTCCCAGTCGCTGATGCAACTTCTGTATCTGGTGCCGCCGGGCGCGCTGCTCTGGCACAGTTATGCGATTGCCAGTGGTCCGCCTGTCGTCCTGGTGCCGGTGCTTGCCATGGCTTCGGGGCAGCTTGCGGGGGCACTGGCGTGGCTCACGATCAGTGGCGAGGATGCACCTGACCTTGTGCTGACAGCGCCTGTTTCGCCTGAGCGCCTTCTGCTGAGCAAGCTCGAGGCCGTGATGCTTTGCGTGGGCGTTGTGTTCCTGCCCTTTGTCGCAGGGTTGCTGACGGTCTCAACCTGGACGGGGGGCGTTGCGCTCCTGACCATTGCCGCTTCGGCATCATCAGCGACGGCGATCCAATTCTGGTTCCGGGCGCAGGCGCGGCGGAGCCAGTTCCGGCGGCGTCATACATCCTCGCGGATCGCGACGCTGTCCGAGGCCTTTGTGTCGGTCCTGTGGGCGGGGGCTGCGGGTGCTGCCCTGGCAGGAAGCGATCTTTGGCCTGTCATCGTGGTGGCGGCCGTGGGCTTTCTCAGCATTGTCTGGCGCGCAAGCCCGACGCGGATCACTCGCTGAAGACGAGGGCAATTCCGTT
>JBEIFU010000051.1:0-13541 GCA_040382295.1 Alphaproteobacteria bacterium | reverse complement strand
GAGGCATCGGAGATATCACTGATGAGACGGTTGAGGCGAAGCACATCGTCACGAATAACGCCCATCAATTTTTGCCGCTTGTCCTCATCCGGCGTGCGGCGCAGCGTCTCGATGGCGCTCGAGACAGAGGTCAGTGGGTTCTTTATTTCGTGCGCAACATCGGCGGCGAACTGCTCGATCGCATCCATGCGCGCATGCAAGGCCGTAGTCATCGCACGAAGGGAAACCGACAGGTCTCCGATCTCGTCCCGACGACCCGCGAGGTCGGGGATTGCATCGACAGCGCGCCCGCCACCACGCACGACCTCTGCGCCATGCGAGAGCCTGCGGATAGGACCGGTAACGTGCCACAGCATGAGGAGCGAGGCCACGAGGATGACGCCGAAGCCCACGGCGGCACCTCCTGCAAGCTGGAGTGCCTCGCTTGCAAGGGCCTGGTCAATGTCGCCCGCCTCTGTGGAAAGCATTAGGACCCCCATGACAAAGCGCAGCCGCCGAATGGGCACCGCAACCGATAGAATGAGCTTTCCATCGCTGTTGATCCGCTCGGCGCTTGCAAAGTCCGCAGCACCCATCACCTTTCGAACTTCGGCAAAACTGTCACCGGGGATCAGCAACTCCTCAAGATTTGGCGCTGGAACAGCCTTTCCCGGGCGCAAGCGCAGGATCCCCTGACGAACGGCAGACTCGATCTGCGCAGTCAGATCCACCTGCCCCGGAGCCGGCAGTTCCCTGGACTGAACCTGGTTGCGCAAGAGGATGTAGCGCGAGTCATGCAATGGCCTGCCACCGGGATCGAAAACTCGGGCACGCATGCCAGTCGGCTGCAACAGCCAACTGAGGATGCCAGCTGTCTTCCCGTCATCCAGTTCAGTTACGTTCTCCGCATCGATCTCGCCCTGGGCTCCATATCGGGCAATGGCAGCCGCAATCACATCCGCTTGTAGGCGAAGGGCCTTGACCCGCTCATCCACGAGCGACACACGGATCTCCTGCAGCCAGAAGATTCCCGCCACAAAGACAACAAGCGCAAGGACATTGAAGGCAACGACCTTCAGCGTCAGCAGCGAGATGGGACGAGACTGAAGCCGAGACGCCAGGCCCTGGTGGTGCAGGCGCCTGGGGAACCAAGCCCGGCGTAACCATGGCAGCCAGGGAGCCCACGCAGCAGTCGGCACCCTGTCAGGAAATGACTTGGAACCTTGACCGCTCAAACTTCAACATACTTGTAGCCGACGCCATACAGCGTCTGAATCGAATCGAAGGTCTCGTCGACCTGCTTGAACTTCTTCCGCAAACGCTTGATGTGGCTGTCGATGGTACGATCATCAACATAGACTTGGTCATCGTAAGCCGTGTCCATCAGGCTGTCCCGGCTCTTGACGATGCCCGGGCGCTGCGCCAGCGATTGCAGGATCAGGAACTCCGTAACGGTAAGCTGCACATCCTTGCCATCCCACGAGCAAGAGTGCCGTTGTTGGTCGAGCGTAAGCTTGCCGCGTGACATGATCTCCCGTGACCCTGGAGCCCCCGGGGGAGCACTGCGCGCCTCGGCCCGGCGCAACACGGCCCGCACCCGCTGCAGCAGTGTCCGATGCGAAAATGGTTTCCGGATATAGTCATCCGCACCGAGGCTGAGACCCACGACCTCATCAACCTCGTCGTCTTTCGACGTAAGAAAAATGACGGGAATGTCGCTCGATTGACGCAACCGCTTCAGAACCTCATGCCCGTCCATGCGTGGCATCTTGATATCGAGGATCGCAAGCGCAGGCGGCGTAGCCTGCAGCGCCGTCAACGCGGCAACACCATCCGAATAGGTCCGGACGTGGAAGCCCTCCTGCTCCAGTGCAATGGACAGAGAGGAAAGGATATTTCGGTCATCATCGACAAGCGCGATCGTGGTCATCTCAGCTCCACCCCCCGGACACGGAGAGATTCTCGAACGCGACCAGTATAAGCATCCCTCGCCATCTTCACCATTCTCAGAGCCCCGCGAGCCATGGGTCGACGCCATGATTCCGTAACGGTCGCAACGCGATCAGGGCCAACCACTAAACATCACCTTCTAGGCATACCCGCGCATTTTGGCGATTTATTGACCTCCTGGCACCTCTCCAGAGCCAGCCGATATTGCGTCCAGACCGGACGGCCCCTATGTTAGTCACTCGCTTCAAACCCTTGGATTTCCGCCAAATAGACCCTATTGCGGCGACCCGGAGACCACGACTGATGCACGCCACCGTTCATTCCCCGACTTCCATCGACACTGTCGGCCTCACGAATTTGCGACGGGTACACTGGAACCTTCCCATGGCCAGCCTCGTCCAGGAGGCCGTCGAGCGCCGGGAAGGCGTCCTGGCCAAGGACGGGCCACTGGTCGTCAAGACAGGGGTCCACACCGGCAGGTCCGCAGGCGACAAGTTTGTGGTGCGGGAACCAGCGGTGGAAAAGCATATATGGTGGGACAACAACAAGGCGATGACCCCGGCGCACTTCGATGCCCTGCTCGCATCGTTCCGAGCCTACGCGCAAGGTCGGGAACTGTTCGTGCAGGACCTCTTTGGCGGCGCAGACAAGGTCCACCGCCTGCCTGTGCGGGTAGTGACGGAACTGGCGTGGCACTCGCTGTTCATTCAGCACCTGCTGATTGAACCCGAAGCCGGCGAACGCATGGGGTTCGACCCCCAGTTCACAATCATCGATTTCCCCGGCTTCCAGGCGGACCCGGCCATCCACGGGACGGCATCAGGTACGGTGATCGCGGTATCGTTCGAGAAGAAACTCGTTCTGATTGGCGGCACGTCCTACGCCGGTGAAATGAAGAAGTCGGTTTTCACGATCCTGAACTATCTCCTCCCGCCGCGAAACGTGATGCCCATGCATTGCTCCGTCAATGTCGGCAAGTCAAAGGAAAGCGCGATCTTCTTTGGACTGTCGGGAACGGGCAAGACAACCTTGTCGGCAGATCCGAACCGCACGCTTATCGGTGACGACGAGCATGGTTGGTCTGAACACGGTGTCTTCAATTTCGAGGGCGGCTGCTATGCGAAGATGATCCGCCTCTCACCCGAAGCGGAGCCTGAGATTTATGCGACGACCAAGCGCTTCGGCACAGTGCTCGAGAACGTTGTCATCGACGAAGCAACGCGTGAGCTCGATCTGAACGATGCATCGCTCGCCGAAAACTCCCGCGGCGCCTACCCGATCAGCTATATCCCGAACGCCAGCACCATTGGTATCGCCGGTCAGCCCTCGAACATCGTCATGCTGACAGCTGACGCTTTCGGCGTATTGCCGCCAATTGCGAAGCTGACGCCAAGCCAGGCGATGTACCACTTCCTGTCAGGCTTCACGGCCAAGGTTGCGGGCACCGAGAAGGGCCTCGGCAAGGAACCGCAACCGACGTTTTCCACCTGCTTTGGTGCCCCGTTCATGCCACGTCACCCGACCGAATACGGCAACCTGCTGCGCGACCTGATTGCAAAGCACAAAGTGGACTGCTGGCTGGTGAACACAGGCTGGACAGGCGGCTCATTCGGCGCGGGATCGCGCATGCCCATCAAGGTAACTCGTGCCCTCTTATCGGCAGCCCTAGACGGAACACTCAAGACCGCACAGATGCGAAAGGACCCGCATTTCGGCTTCGAGGTGCCCGTTGAGGTGCCGGGCGTCGACAGCGCCATTCTCAACCCGCGCGACACCTGGAAGGACAAGGCTGCCTATGACGCCCAGGCCATCAGGCTGGTCAAGATGTTCCGCGACAACTTCCGAAAGTTCGAGGCCCATGTTGGTGCCGACGTAAAGGCCGCCGCCCCGCACCTCGCCGAAGCGGCCGAATAGTCTCAATCGGAGAGCCGACGAAGAAGTCACGTCTGGGGCTGCACCATGTGCAGCCCCTTTTTAATGCGCCTGGTCCCAGTTGAGGCCTGCCTTGGCTTCGACAACGAGAGGCACCTTGAGCTGCAGAAGCGGCTCTGCAGCGCCTTCCATGACCTTGCGAACAACCTCTCGGGTCACCTCGACCTCGCTGTCTGGGACCTCGAAGACAAGTTCGTCATGAACCTGGAGAAGCATGCGCCCCGAAAGCCCCGCAGCACGCAGCGCCTCGGGCATGCGAATCATGGCACGGCGAATGATGTCGGCCGCCGAGCCCTGGATGGGCGCATTGATCGCAGCACGCTCGACGAATGCGCGCATCGACGGATTTGAGGAATTGATGTCGGGCAGATGGATCTTGCGCCCAAAAATCGTGCTGACGAATTTCCGCTCGTGGGCATCCTGCTTGGTCCGTTCCATGTAGGCCCGAATACCGGGAAACCGCTCGAAATAAGTCTTGATGTAAGCATTCGCCTCTTCGCGCGAAATGCCGAGCTGGTTTGCCAGCCCGAAGCCGGAGATGCCATAGATGATACCAAAATTGATGGCCTTGGCACGGCTGCGCACAGCAGCAGGCATCCCCTGGATTGGCACATTGAACATCTCGGACGCCGTCATCGCGTGGATGTCCACGCCATCGGCAAATGCTTTCCTCAGTGACGGAATATCAGCGATATGAGCCAGGAGGCGCAGCTCCACCTGGCTATAGTCGGCACTGAGCAGCTTCATGCCCTTCGGCGCCACGAACGCTGTCCGGATCTCCCGCCCCTCCTCGGTACGTATCGGGATGTTCTGCAGGTTCGGGTCGTTGGAGGACAGACGGCCGGTGCTGGTCGCGGCCATCGAATAGGACGTGTGGACACGGCCCGTGCGCCCATTGATGTAAGTTGGAAGCGCATCGGTATAGGTACTTTTCAGCTTCGACATCTGACGCCAGTCAATGATGCGCCTGGGCAGCTCGTGCCCTTGAGCGGCAAGCTCTTCCAGCGCATCGGCGTCGGTCGACCATTGTCCGGTCTTGGTTTTCTTGCCTCCGGGCAGACTGAACTTCCCGAAAAGAATCTCGCCCAGTTGCTTGGGTGAACCAAGGTTGAAGCGTTCGCCGGCAAGCTCATGGATCTCGGTCTCAAGCGTGAGCATACGCTGCGCAAATCTGTGCGACAGCCGTGCGAGCACATCCCTGTCGAGCAGCACACCCGCCTGCTCCATGTCCGCCAGAACCTCCACCAGAGGGCGCTCCAGCGTCTCATAGACGCTCACCAGTTTCTCGTGAACCAGGCGCCGCTTAAAAAGGGCATGAAGCCGCAAGGTGACATCAGCATCTTCGGCGGAATAGGCCGTGGCCTCGGCGACAGGTACCTGGTCGAATGTGACCTGTGACTTGCCCTTCCCCGCCACATCCTTGAATGCGATGGTTTTGTGCTGCAGGAAGAGAAGCGACAGCTCATCCATTCCATGCTTGTGCAACCCCTCGTCGAGCACATACGACATGAGCATCGTGTCGTCGAAGGGATGGATTCGGATCCCGTGGCGCAGCAGGATGTGAAAGTCGTACTTGATGTTTTGTCCGACTTTGAGAACGCTGGGGTCTTCCAGGAGAACCTTAAGCCGATCCAGCACCTGCTCCAGGGGAAGCTGCTTGGGTTGTGATCCGGAAAAATCGAGCCCCCCGCCCGCTCCATGACCCAGAGGGATGTAACACGCTCGACCGGGCGCAACAGCCAGCGCAACGCCCACGAGATGGGCGTCCATCTCGTTCAGTGATGTGGTTTCCGTATCTATGCAAACCGTTCCAGCCTCCTGCGCCTCCGCAATCCAGCGTTCAAGCAAGGGCAGCGCGGTAACCGTCTCGTAGAGGGAACGATCGATTGGGCGGAGGACATCGGGAGACGCATCTGCGGACAGGGCCGCGCCACTCTGACCGCCTGACGCCGCCTCGCCATCGGAAGCCAGTGCCGAGGAACGCGCGACGCTCACCTCAACCGCAGGAATGGCTGCCAGATCGGTAAGGTCCCAGGCCGAAGCCACTCGGCGCATCAAGGTGTTGAGCTCCATGGCCTTCAGGAACCCCGCGAGCTCACGCGGATCCGGCTCAATCACCGAAAGCTCCGAGATCGGCACAGGCACCGGCACGTTCTCATCCAGTTTCACCAATCGCTTCGAAATCCGGGCCTTCTCCGCGTTTGCGATAAGCGCCTCGCGTCGCTTCGGTTGCTTGATGTCACCGGCATTGGCAAGCAACGTCTCGAGATCGCCGTGACTATTGATGAGTTCGGCTGCGGTCTTGACGCCAATTCCGGGAACGCCGGGAACATTATCCGTGCTGTCTCCTGCAAGCGCCTGGACATCGACAACCTTGGACGGAGGCACGCCGAACTTCTCGATCACCTCGGCGGTGCGGATGGATCTCGACTTCACGGGATCCTGAAGCTCGACACGGCCATCCACGACGAGCTGCATCAGATCCTTGTCCGAGGACACAATGGTCACGAGCGCGCCAGCCGCCGAGGCGCGCGCGGCATAGGTAGCGATCAGGTCGTCCGCCTCGAAACCCTCCAGCTCCAGCGCCGCAACGCCAAATGCGCGGGTCGCATCACGAATGAGCGAAAACTGGGGCACCAGATCTTCCGGCGGTGGCGGACGATTGGCCTTGTAGTCTGGATAAATGTCATTGCGGAAACTGGTTCGCGCGGTGTCGAAGACAACCGCAAGGTGAGTCGGTCGCTCTCCAGCCTTTGTGTCCTGCAAAAGCTTGAACAGCATGTTGCAGAAACCGGATACAGCACCGACTGGCAACCCGTCACTCTTCCGCGTGAGGGGAGGAAGCGCATGGAATGCGCGAAAGATATAGCCCGACCCATCGACAAGGTAGAGATGATCGCCCTTGCCAATGTCTTTACCCGACATTGCCGGCGTCAATGGTGACCAGCCTCTGCCGCCTGCCTCGAAAGCACGAACTTCCGGTCACAATAGGGGCACTCGACCGAATGTTCGGTTCCCATCTCCAGAAACACTCGCGGATGGCCGAGGGCGCCACCGCCCCCATCGCACGCAACGCGATGGTTCTCGACGGTGATCACTTCTGCTGGCGGGGTTGTCATGGTTCTTCTGCCCGGATGCTTCAATTCGGCCGGATCATAGCGACCGGACAATCCTCTGCAAGCATGCGCACGTCACTCAAGGCAGCCTCTCCACCCCGCCGATTGCGTTACCCCGCCTCTTTAGCTAGTGTTCGCTCCGGCAAAGGCACCCATAGCTCAGTGGATAGAGCGCTGCCCTCCGAAGGCAGAGGTCGCACGTTCGAATCGTGCTGGGTGCGCCAGCCCCATGAGACCCCGGATCAGGGGGTGGGGAGAGGCGGCAACTCGACCTTGCAGATCTGCCCCTGCGACTCATCGCAATTGCTCACGATGCAGTATTCGACGGGGACATTGCTGTCATTGGTCACGAAGATCCGGTAGGACTTCTTGGGCGCATCGCCCCGCGCAAATCGGGTCGGCAAATTGCAGAAAGCTTCGTACTTGTTGTCACGATACGTAACGTTCTTGTCGCCACACCCAGAGATATACTCGTTCCGAAGCGGGTTCACATAGCGCACAACGGCCATGTTCACACCGTCCAGGGTCTGGCCTTCCTCGGCGCTAGGAGCTCCCGTGTAGCCCCCATAGTACTCATCGTAGTACGGCTGCGGTCGAACGCGTACGATCACGTAACCTGATCCGGGATTGTAGGTTCCACCGGGATACATGGTGGGATCGTAGAAACCGACCTGATACTCGGCAACCGTACCAGGCTGCAGAACGCGAGGCGCACCTGCCGTTCCGCTGAACTGCTTTTCGCACTCATCCCGCTGTTCAGCCGGAGCCGTCACCGAACATCCGACACAGTCACCTGGAAGAAGCACGATCAGCCCCCAGATGAGGAGCAGCGAAAAGATGATCGCCACCAGCACAACCAGTGTGTACTCGATCAATTTCCTCGACATTTAGCTCACCATCTCCATTACGCGGACCGATTATTCACTCGGCTTGGATTGACGTCGCGGCACGACATCAAATGTCTTCGGTTCGACAGGGGCTGGTTCAGCCTTGGTCGGAGCAGGGCTCGCCGGCCAGCTTACCTTCTGCTTGGGAACAAACAGGTTCAGCAGCGCCACGATCACCAAGGCCGCAACGAAAGTGAGCCCAAGGATCTTCCAGGTCCGAGCGTCAGCATGCCTCAGTCCCTGGCTGACCGAAACCGGCGCGCTGATCAGTCTCTGTTCACGCTCAGGCATCAATGCCACCCCCCGCTCCTTCGCGAACACTCTGTGTCGCGAATGCGGAAGGGTCCCTTCTCAAACGTTTTATCGCTCTTCCGTGTGCACTCGCCGCCAAGACACACACACTCACCGTCATGATGCACAATGCGGGTATCATTAGCATCACCGCGCACACCAGCCTCGAGGCTCAATCCCACGGCTCGGGCGTTGATCCTGTTGTCACGCAGGTTCACGTAGGCACCGCGCGTCGCAATAATGCCCTGTTTGGCACCTCGCACCCTTGACTTTTCGACCAGGAAACTACCACCCGCGCCCAGAGATATGCCGACATCATAACCCTCGACACTGATGTCAGAAACCGTCACCTGCCGCGTCTCGAAACCGGACAGCCACGGAAGATCATTCAAGCGCTCACCGCCGCCCAGCCTGACCCCGATCCGCCCACTCTCGAGCGAAGGAAAGGGATCCCCGGCCTCGGAGCGCAGTACATTGACCTTCAGCAACTGCAACGCATCGCGCACGCCTTCGATGATCAATCCCTCTTGCGCGCCCTTGATGAGGACATCATCCAGATTGACCTGCGCCGCAGAGCCGACACGCAGCACGGCGCCACGCACGCTCGTCGATGTCGCCAGCTTGCTGTCCTGAATCCAGATACGGCCCGCCCCCGCCGCATTGAACGCCTCGTCTCTGGATCGGATGGTGGACCGTCGCATGACAACGCCGCCACCGGCCACGGTCACCGCAGCGCCCAAGCCACGCCATGCCACATTCACCTCTTCTAGATGCAGCTCACCGGACGCAACATTTGTACAAGCCTCCATATCAAGTCCGTTGAACACGACGGGACCATGAAGACCGGCAGCCGCAATCTGCGCACACCGAGAGCCCGAAACCCGTGCCCGGGCGCCAAAGGCATAGGCATTGTGCTGGGTCCTGAGCGAAACACCACTCGTGAAGTTGAGACCCGATATGTCACACACCGCTCCCGGCACGATGGCAATATGTCCTGGTTTCCCGTTGAGGCTCTTCAATGCCTCGGCCACCGTTCCCCATGAAGCCTTGGAGGTCGGCGCACCGCAGTTGACCACCCGTGGATCGCCTGAAGGCGGAGGCGACGGCTTGTGGTGGGGACGATGTTTCCAGTGCTTGCGATCGCAACACAAGCCGATGTTCGGAAACGAGTAGGGGTCGTGCTGACCATCCACCTGCGCCTCCGCCTGGGCGCCCGGATACCCTTGTGCGCCTGCAGACCCCGACGCGAAGAGGATCAGAACCGCCATGATGACCGTCGCGAGACCGGCGGTCAGCCCATTTTGTGAGAGATATCCCTGTCGCTTCATGATGCGTCCCCGAAAAATGTTGTCCTCATGGCTTCAGTTCGAAGTCTGCCCAGTTGTGACAGGCGGCACGACGGCAGCAGCGCCCTCCGCCTCCCGTTCTCTCCGGCAGCGACGCGTACGACATTCGTCTTTAAGAACCGCTGGCGCTGTATCGAGCAGGTAGCGCAGTTCCGAACGAGTGGGCTCAAAGCCCGAAACGGCGGCACCCTGCCTGTACCGAACGGCACGATCCTCCGACTTCTCAACGCCATCCGCCCCTTGGGTATAAAGTTCGGCGAGCGAATGCATCGCTTCCCCATCACCCTGTTCCGCCGCCAGCAGCAACCACTTCTCTGCGCGCACGAAATTGACGGGCACACCTATACCCTTCACGTACATGACCCCGAGAACGCGCTGCGCCTTTGCGTTTCCGCGCACAGCCATGATCTGAATCAGCCGCGTCAGCTGCATGGGAGTGAATGTGCCCGTCTGTGGCTCTCCCAGCATGTCCTGGTACTTCGCAATGGCGCGGGTAAGATCCTGCGCGCCTGTCGCCCGCAGGAAGCCAATCGCACGAAGCATGTCGCTTCCAAGCGGCAGCAGCCGGTTGGCCTTGGCAAGCGCACGCTCGCGCTGCAGGCTTATCGGGCACGCATCGCCATGCACGAGACCCGAGGGGGTCTCACCCCGATAGCGTGTCTCCGCCGCATAGAATTCGAAAGGAGAAAGCCATGACTGCGCCTTGGCCTTTGCCTTGGCCTGGAGCTCGTTCCCTGCTGATTTCGGATCGGCACCGCTCCCACCCGTCAGTCGCTTGAGTTCATCGATGTAGTATCTCGCGACAGGATGCCCTGCCCGCTCGGCGAGCAGATAAAAGACCATGGCCTCGATCGTGCTGGTCTGGAACGCCGACTTCGATCCTTCGACGGCGCTGACCGGACGGGTGCAAATGCTGCTCGGCGTCAACCATCCGAACCATTCACTGCTACGACACAGCTTGTTGACCCAGAAATCGTACTGGGTCCGGTATGAACCAGAAGTGCCCGGCAATGGAGCATTGACGCCAGGCGGCGTGTAGTCCATCCGGCGCATGAGCACGCCACCCGGCGTGCGAACATGCATCCAGGGCTCGTTGAGCCCCGACAAGGGACCCGAAGGGACAGAGTGGCGTTGCTTGATGTGAGGGTCCTGCAATTGTCCAAGCAGGAGCAGTCCATCACCGCCACGACAGGCGGCGATATACATCACGCGGTTGCGCGCATCGATGCGTTCATCCTGAAGAAGGTTCCGATAGATCGCCTCCGCTTCCTTTTCGGCAATCTCAAGCCGTCCGACAACGAAGTCTGCGGCCGGGTTGATATGAAAATGATCGAAGATCGCTGAGTTGTGCGCGGCGAGGAAGTACCAGACATACGCCTCCACCGGGTCGTAATAGCCTTTGTCGTCATCACGCTTCGCTGAGTAAATGTCACCCAGCTTTAGTTGCGCGAAGAAATCATTCTCCTGCCAGGCTGCACGACGGCACAGCTTGATCGCCTCATCCTTGCGTCCAAGCTGATACGCACGCTCGCAATCGGCGACATCAGCCTTCGCAGGAGCCCCAATGACCAGGGACATCATCATGGCAACCAGCATCGCACTGCGAATGACAACACTGGAAACGCCACCAGCGCGCTGTAGGACGCGGTCTCTTGTGCTACGCGATGTGTGCATTGGTCCTCTCACACGATTCAGGCGAAATGGCAGGCACGCTCGGCACACGGACGAATTCAATCGGCCCTGCCACGCACGTCTAGTAAATGAGCGCCATTCGGGAAACATGAGTCAAGTGTTCCCCCGGTTACAAACCAAATAAAGTCAGCACTTACGCCATTCTGCGTATACAGCGCTTCAGCAAAAACAACCGCGGCGTGCGCACGCAGAAGCCGAAATGAGGGAGAGCTGCATCGACCGCGGGTTGAGGATTGGCGACGGGTTGTGCAAGCGGAAGTCGCAGCCAAAAAGAGCAGATGGCGAAGTGCCGCGAACATCCTGCATCGAATTCCCCTGATACGCGAATCCACGCATCAATGGCACCTCCCGGGCCCGCACCGCCATCATAGGGAATCAGCGCTCATGCGCGCGCTGGGCGAGTCACGCACTGTTACCTAAGCCCCAACAGACCTCGAACACGAGCATCTGCAGGTTCAGTCGATTCGCCAGCTACGGAAAGCGCACCAAGTGCGCAACCATCAATACCAAAGTCCACGGGCCTGCAAGACGCGCTTAAGCATGGACGGGCGATCAGTCATGATACCATGCACACCCAGATCGATCAGGCGGTTCATCTCGGCTTCCTCGTCGATCGTCCACACATGCACCTGCAGGCCACGCCTTTCTGCAGCTTCAACAAAGCGCCGCGAGACGATGGTTACGCCTGACGTGGCCACCGGCACCTGTGCGCAACCCTCGCGCCAACGCATCGCTGGCCAGCCGAAGGACGCCGACTTCAAGCGCAGCACACCCGCGGGCCCAAGCGATGTACACACCCGGCCGCCGAAGGCATCCTGGATCTGTCTGATGCGGTGATCGGAAAACGACCCGATGCAAACCCTGTCTTCCGCTGACAATCGCTTGATCATGGCAATCAAGGGCGTCACCGCTGCATCATGCTTGGGATCGATATTGACCCTGACGTCCGGCCAGCTTGTCAGAAGGTCCTCTAGCAGCGGGATGGGCTCTGTGCCGCCAATGCGCGCGTCCTTCACAGCCGCATAGGGAAGCGCCTCCAGCAGACCACTGGAATCCGTCACGCGATCCAGCCGGGGATCATGGAAGGAAACAAGCACACTATCCGCCGTCGCATAGGCATCAGTTTCCAGATAGCGATAGCCCAGCGATACCGCATGATTGAAGGCTTTCATGGTGTTCTCCGGCGCCTCAAGGGCGCCACCACGATGAGCAAAGGCCAGAACACCACCATGCTCGAGATAGGGATACTTTACGGCGCGCATCATGGGACCTTTCGGGAGTTGTTCGCAGGGCTCTCACCCGCTCAGTCTGGATCGTTCAAGGCAGGCAGTATACGCTGATGACACTCATAATGGGGATCCGCCATGAAAAGCCATTCGATTGACCGCCGCGCCTTTCTGAGGCTGTCAGCCGCAACAGCCGCCCTTGCACTCGGCGCATGCGTCGACGACATGCAGGACTCATCCCCTGGGCCATCGATAGCCAGCGCCGAAGACAATCGTCTGCTCGAATTCTTCTCCCGCAGCTTCACTCGCGAACTTGAGGAATCGCCCGAATTCATGACAGCGCTTGGCATGAAGAAACGTTATGGAGAGTGGAGCGATTACTCCGAAGCCTTCGTGGACAGGACATATCAGGCGACTGCCGACGACACCGCCTTCATGCGCAACCGCATCGACCGGTCCCAGCTGAGCGCACAGATGCGCGTGTCATACGACATCTTTCTTTTTCGCAATGAGCAACGACTGGCCAACCACCCCTTCCGTTACCACAACTACGACACCTCGCACTTCGGCGGCCCGCACCAGTCGATTCCAAACCTGCTGATCAATCAGCACCGCATCGACGATGCATCTGACGCCGAGGCGTTTATTGCGCGCATCAATGCAACCCCTCTCATGATGCAGCAGATAAGCAGCTTCATGCGAGCGTCAGCCGCCAGGGGAATAACGCTGCCACGATTCTCCTACGCCCTCATGATTGCCGACGCACGCAAGGTCCTCCAGGGCAGCCCCTTCACGGTCACAGGTGAAAACGAAATTCTCGGGGCATTTCGCAAGAAGCTGGACATGAGCAAGATCCCCGCAGCGCAGCGGGCAAAACTGGTGACTGAAGCGAAGAGAGCCATGCTGTCGAGCATGAAGCCCGCCTATGAGCAGTTCCTGGCAACGGCAACTGAAATCGGGCGCACCGCCACATCGGATCACGGTGTGGGCACCCTGCCCGATGGGAAGGCCTTTTATGATGAGCGGATAGCCGCCCACACCACACTGAAAATGCCGGCAGCAGACATTCATGCGCTGGGCCTGTCCGAAGTCGCACGCCTGTCAGCCGATATGGAGGTGGTG
>JBEIFU010000050.1:0-13640 GCA_040382295.1 Alphaproteobacteria bacterium | reverse complement strand
TGGGGTTAACGGCCTTCGCGCCGACGGCTGGCGCACCGATGTGCCATCGCGACGCGCTGCCAGCTGGCTGGGGCGGGCGTATCATTCGTTAACGCAAGTGAGGAAATGCCGTGGAGATCAGACCCATCGACTTCGACGATCCGCGCGTGAAGGCGCTGCTTGAACTGCACTTGCAGACCATGCGCGGGTCATCGCCACCGGAGACGGTTTTCGTGCTGGATCGCGCGGCCCTTGATGTCCCCGAGATCGAGTTCTTCGCGGCGTGGGATGGCGACACGCTGCTGGGGTTCGGGGCGCTGAAGGCGCTGGATGCGGCGACGGGCGAGATCAAGTCGATGCGGACGGATCCCGCCCACCTGCGCAAGGGCGTGGGTGAGGCAATCCTGAAGCATCTCGTCGGGCTGGCACGGTTGCGTGGCTATCGGCAGGTCAGCCTCGAGACGGGCACGTCGACGGCGTTCGATGCGGCGCTCGCGCTTTATGTCCGCCACGGGTTCCGGCCCGGCGCGCCGTTTGCGGACTATGAGGAAAGTCCGCACAACCAGTTCCTCCACCTCGAGTTGGGCGGGTAGGTGCGGCGGAATGCCCGTTGCTTCGTGCCGCGTGTTCTTTTCGGCGCACCCGCGCTCTTTATCCACAGGCAGGAGGACAATCCCAAAAAGACCAATGAACGTGTATCTTGTGTATCTCGACATCCGGAGAACGCATCATGGCCTACCAGGAACGCGGTGGTGGTGGCGGGCGCAGGCCTGCACAACTGAATGTGCTAGGCGGTCCGCTCGAGCCCTGCAGCTTTGAACCTCTGACCGGTTTTTTTCGTGACGGGTGCTGCAACACAGCGCCGGAGGATCGCGGGTCGCATACCGTGTGTGCCGTGATGACAGCAGAGTTCCTTGCCTTCTCGAAGGCGCGGGGCAACGACCTGTCGTCGCCGGTGCCGCAGTTCGGGTTTCCGGGCCTTAAACCCGGGGACAAATGGTGCCTGTGTGCGCCGCGCTGGCAGGAGGCCTTCGTGGCCGGCATGGCACCGCGGGTGGTGTTGCGGGCAACACAGGCAGGGGCGCTTTCACACTGCGACCTTGCGGACCTCAAGCGGTTTGCCATCGACCTCAACTAAGCGCATGGGTCGGTTGCGTTAACGCGTTTGTGGAAGCTTGCCATCGGACGGCACCGGCGGTTTGACCCCGACAATGAAAATGACTAGCGTTGCCCGCTTCCAGTGATTGCAGAGAGACGCGATTTCGCGGCGGCTGAAACATGAGCCAGAACAACGGGTTAATGAAGGGCAAGCGCGGCCTCATCATGGGGGTTGCCAATGACCGATCCATCGCCTGGGGCATCGCCAAGGCGGTCTCTGACCAGGGCGGGGAACTTGCGTTCACCTACCAGGGCGATGCGCTGAAGAAGCGCGTGGTGCCGCTGGCCGACAGCGTGGGTTCCAAGCTGGTCATGCCGTGCGACGTCACGGACCATGCCTCGATCGACACCGTGTTCAACGAGCTCAAGTCGGCCTGGGGGTCGCTCGATTTCGTGGTTCATGCCATCGCCTATGCGAACAAGGACGAGCTCAAGGGCCGCTATGTCGACACGAGCTTCGACAACTTCCAGATGTCGATGAACATCTCGTGCTACTCGTTCACGGCCATCGCGCAGCGCGCGGAGAAGATGATGCCGAAGGGCGGGTCTCTGCTGACGCTCAGCTATCTGGGTGCCGAGAAGGTCATGCCGCACTACAACGTCATGGGCGTGGCGAAGGCAGCGCTTGAGGCGAGCGTGCGCTACCTGGCGGAAGATCTGGGCAAGCAGGCGATCCGGGTCAACGCGATCTCGGCCGGCCCCTTGAAGACGCTGGCCGCCTCGGGCATCGGGGACTTCCGCTTCATCCTGAAGTGGAACGAGCTCAACGCGCCGCTGCGCCGGAACGTGACGCTGGAAGAGGTCGGCAGTTCCGGTCTCTACCTGTTGTCCGATCTGGGTCGTGCCGTGACGGGCGAAGTCCATCACGTCGACTGCGGCTACCACATGGTGGGCCTGGCGGCGGTGGACAAGGTTCAGGAAACGGCTCAATTGCTGACCACGCTCGCACCGCATGAATGATGCGCGCCGCGGGCTTCTGGTGACAGCCCCGGCGCAGGAGGCCCCTCATGTCGCACAACAGCTTCGGCCATCTCTTCCGGGTGACGACATGGGGCGAGAGCCACGGGCCGGCGCTTGGCTGCATCGTGGATGGCACGCCGCCGGGCATCGGCCTGACCGAGGCCGACATCCAGCCCTGGCTTGATCGCCGGCGCCCGGGGACCTCCAAGTTCGTCACGCAGCGCCAGGAGAGTGACCAGGTGCGTATCCTCTCGGGTGTGTTCGCTGATGAGCGCACGGCTGGACAGGTGACCACCGGCACGCCTATCGCGCTGCATATCGACAATGTGGATGCGCGCTCGAAGGACTATGCCGAGATCCGCGACACGTTCCGCCCCGGGCATGCCGACTACAGCTATTTCATGAAGTACGGCGTGCGCGACTATCGGGGCGGCGGGCGGCAATCGGCCCGCGAGACGGCGGCCCGCGTGGCGGCTGGCGCTATCGCGCGCAAGGTGCTTGACCAGCTAGTCCCCGGCGGCGTGCGCATCCGCGGCGCGCTCGTGCAGATGGGGCCGCACGGGATCGACCGGGCGAACTGGAACTGGGACAGTGTCGAGCAGAACCCTTTCTGGTGCCCGGACGCCGCGGCCGCGACCGCGTGGGAGAGCTATCTCGACGGCGTGCGCAAGGCGGGCTCGTCGTGTGGCGCGGTGATCGAGGTCGTCGCGCAAGGTGTCCCCGCAGGGCTTGGCGCCCCGCTTTATGGAAAGCTTGACGCGGAGCTTGCGGGTGCGATGATGTCGATCAACGCCGTCAAGGGCGTGGAGATCGGCGAAGGCTTTGCGGCGGCGGCACTTTCGGGTGAGGCGAATGCGGACGAGATGCGCGTTGCCGATGGACGCCCGCACTTCCTGTCGAACCATGCCGGCGGCATCCTGGGCGGCATCTCGACGGGCCAGGACATCGTCGTGCGCCTTGCTGTGAAGCCGACCTCATCCATCCTGTCCCCACGCCAGACGATCACGCGCGACGGGATCGAGACTGACATCCAGACCAAGGGCCGCCATGACCCCTGCGTCGGCATCCGCGCGGTGCCGGTCGGCGAGGCCATGATGGCCTGCGTCCTGGCTGATCACCTGCTGCGGCACCGGGGGCAGTGTGGGTGAAGGCGCGCCCTATTTCCTGAACACCACCACCTTCGACAGGAAGGCCGGCGTAGAGGAGAGGCGCTTCAAGCCTGCGTCCTTGAATGCGGCGGGGATGTCCCAGCCCAGGTAGGTTTCGTAATAAGGCTCGTGGAAGGCCTGGGGGAAGAATTCGGTCAGGGCCTCGAAGCCGGGCGTATCGCCGGGCTGGATCGAATCCACCAGCACGAAGAGGCCTCCGGGCTTGAGCACGCGTGCGATCTCGCGGGCAACGCGGGGGCGTATCTCGGGTGGCAATTCGTGGAACAGATAGATGCAGGTCACGATGTCCTGGCTGGCGTTCAGGACGGGCATTGTCTCGGCATTGGCCTCGAGGAAGCGCACGTCGCGCCACGCCTTGAGCTCCTTGCGGGACCTCTCGAGATATTCCGGGGACAGGTCCAGTGCGGTGAGAGACAGGCGTGGCCAGTTGTCCTTCACGTTGGCGAGGAAGCGGCCCGTGCCCGTTGCCACGTCGAGCATGCTGAGCTTGCGCTGGTCCTTGCCCTTCATGAAGGCGGCGATGGGGACGAGCGCCTGGCGGCGCATGGCATCGGCGGTACCGGCGAACAGGGTCTCGACCTGAAAGTCATAGCGGCGGGCGGATTCGTCCGAGAGCCAGCCGCCCGTCTGGAAGTGGAAGTTCTGCATGTAATAGTCGGGGAAGCCTTGGCGCGGCTCTTCGGCCTTGACCTCGTCGTGGACCTGGTCGCGCCGGCGGCGGGCTACTTCGGGTACGTCGCGCAGGAAGTCGAGCGAGTCATAAAGGGCCGTGAAGGCGTTGCGGTCGATCGCTGCAGGGGCGGCGTAGAGGCCGTCCTCGATGTTCTTCCAGTCGCGCTCGAAGAGCTTCTGCATCTCGGCGAAGAAGAGGCGGCGGTCGGGGTAATCATGTTCCACCTTGACGCCGCCCTCGGCGAAGGCGGTGGAGCGGCCAAGGCGGTTGGCCAGCACGTGATGGCTACCGAACCAGGCGACGCGGGCGGCCTGGCTGAAGCGGTAGAGGTTGCGGGTGAACTCGTTCGCCATCGTCGTCCCTGTCGCGGGTCAGTCGCGCTCAAAGAGTGCCGTCAGCTCGACATGGGCCGACCAGAGGAACTGGTCGATGGGTCTCACCATGCGGAGCCTATAGCCACCATCGACAAGTATACGTGCGTCGCGCGCGAAAGTCGCGGGGTTGCAAGAGACGGCTGCAATGCGGGCGACCTTCGACTTTGCCAACTGCTCGACCTGCGCGCGGGCGCCGGCCCTGGGTGGATCGATGACGACGGCATCGAAGGTATCGAGTTCGTGCTTGAGCAGCGGCCTTCGGAACAGATCGCGCCGTTCGGCGCTCGCCGGCTTGATGCCCTGCAGGCCACGAAGGGCCTGGGTGAGGGCCGTGATGGCGCCCTCTTCGCTGTCGAAGGCTGAGACCGCGTGCGCATCGGCCAGCGGCAGGGTGAAGGCGCCGCAGCCGCTGAAGAGGTCGGCGACCTTGCGTGCCTTGCCGACATCGGCGGTGATATGGGCCTGCATGACGGTCTCGGCCTCGCGCGTGGCCTGCAGGAAGCTCGCGGGTGGCAGCGCGACCTGCCCCCTGCCCCACTTCATGAGCGGTGGCGAGGACTGATGCGCGAGTTCCTCGTTGACGGTCAGGCGGGCAAATCTCAGGCGGTCGGCGAGAATGGCGAAGCGCGCGCGCTGCTCGCGGTCAAGCCTCGCGCCCGGGATGCCGAAGGCTGCGTCGATTCCCGTGTCGGTCAGCGTGAGGGCCAGCTCGGCCTGACCGCGTTCGGGGAGCTCGGGCTCGAGCGCGACCTTCAGCTTGGGGACGAGCGCGAGGAGCTGGGGATGCAGGACGGGGCATTCCTGCATGTCATTGATGAAGTGGCCGCCGCGTTCCTGGAAGCCGATGACCACGCGATCGGGGATGCGCCGCGCCGAAAGCGTGGCGCGGCGTCTGGTGCCGGGCGCGATGGCGGTGGTGGGCGTAACCTCGATGCCCTCGAGGCCGCGCTGCGCGAGTGCAATGATGACCTGCTCGCGCTTCCAGTCGAGATAGGCCATGGGCGCCATGTGCTGCAGCTGGCAGGCACCGCAGGTACCGAAATGACGGCAGGATGGCTTTATGCGGTCCGTGCTTGGCTTGAGGACCTCGACGGCGTAGCTGCCGTCTGCGCTGCTGCCGATCGACACTTCTTCGCCTGCCAGCGTGAATGGCACGAACAGGCCGTCGGCTGTTTCGCCGTCGCCCTTGTGGCCGACACGGAGGATCTGGACGTTCTGGCCCGGGAGTGCGGACATCCTGTCTGCGCTTAAAGTGGTGTGCTGGAAGCGCGCGCTCCCAGAACGACGTCGCGGCCAAGCGCGGTCAGGGCGGTGGCGACGATGTGCTGGGCGTTGAGGCCGGCGATGTCGTACTGCTTCACTTGCGTGTCGTGGTCGATGAAGATGTCGGGCAGCGTCATGGCGCGGAAGCGGCAGCCGCGGTCGAAGAGGCCTGCATTGGCCATGAACTGCATCACGTGTGCGGCGAAACCGCCGATCGCGCCGTCCTCGATGGTGATGAGGACTTCGTGATTGGCGGCGAGGCGACGGACGAGATCCTCGTCGAGCGGCTTGCAGAAACGGGCGTCGGCGACAGTCGTGGGCAGGCCGCGCGCGGCGAGGTCGTCTGCTGCCTTCAGTGCTTCGGCAAGGCGCGTGCCGAAGCTGAGGATCGCGATCTTCGAGCCTTCGCGAATAATGCGACCCTTGCCGATCTCGAGGGGCGTGCCCCTTGCCGGCAGTTCGATACCCACGCCCTCGCCGCGCGGATAGCGCACGGAGGACGGACGGTCGTCGATCAAGACCTGGGTTGCCACCATGTGGCGCAGCTCGAGCTCGTCAGCCGGGGCCATCACGACGAAGCCTGGCAAGGTTGCGAGAAAGGTTGTGTCGAAAGCGCCGGCATGGGTCGCGCCGTCGGCGCCAACAAGGCCTGCCCGGTCCATCGCGAAGCGGACGGGCAGCCCCTGGATCGCGACATCGTGGACGACCTGGTCGTAGCCGCGCTGCAGGAAGGTCGAGTAGATCGCTGCAAAGGGTTTGAGCCCTTCGGTTGCGAGCCCTGCCGCGAAGGTGACGGCGTGCTGCTCGGCGATGCCGACGTCGAAGCATCGCTTCGGGAAGCGCTTCTCGAACAGGTCGAGCCCCGTGCCTGATGGCATCGCGGCCGTGATGGCCACGATGCGCTCGTCGGCTTCGGCCTCTGCGATGAGGCTGTCGGCGAAGACCTTGGTGTAGGAAGGTGCGTTGGAGGCGCCCTTCTTCTGGGCACCCGTGATCACGTCGAACTTGACTACGCCGTGATATTTGTCGGCGGAATTCTCGGCTGGGGCGTAGCCCTTGCCCTTCTTCGTCACGACGTGGACGAGGATCGGGCGATCGATGTCGGCGTCGCGGACATTCTGCAGCACTGGCAGCAAATGGTCCATGTTGTGACCATCAATGGGACCCACGTAGTAGAGCCCCAGCTCCTCGAAGAGTGTTCCGCCCATGGCCATGCCGTGGGTGTAGCGCTCGGCCTTGCGGGCAGTGTCCTCGACGAAGTGGGGCATCTTCTGTGCCAACTGCTTGGCGAAGTTGCGCAGGGTCTGGTACGTCGAGGAGGAGACGACGCGTGACAGGTACGCGCTCATGCCGCCAACGGGCGGGGCAATCGACATGTCGTTGTCGTTGAGTACGATGATCAGTCGCGTGCGCAGGGCGCCTGCATTGTTCATGGCTTCATAGGCCATGCCTGCCGACATGGCGCCATCGCCAATCACGCAGACGATGTTGCGCTGCTCCCCTTTCAGGTCACGGGCAACCGCCATGCCCAGCCCTGCGGAGATCGAGGTCGAGGAGTGCGCGGCGCCGAAGGGGTCGTATTCACTTTCGCTGCGCTTGGTGAAGCCCGAAAGCCCGCCGCCCTGGCGCAGGGTGCGGATGCGATCACGCCGCCCGGTCAGAATCTTGTGCGGATAGGCCTGGTGGCCCACATCCCAGATGACGCGGTCGTGGGGCGTGTTGAAGATGTGGTGAAGGGCCACCGTGAGCTCGACGACGCCCAAGCCGGCGCCAAGATGACCGCCTGTCACGGAGACCGCATCGATTGTTTCCTGGCGGAGTTCGTCCGCAAGCTGGCGCAACTGCTCTCGCGAGAACGTGCGCGTATCTGCAGGGACGATGACTGTGTCGAGAAGCGGGGTGTGCGGCGCCATGGGGTCCGATGGATATGGGTGCTCGAGACACGGTTTTATAGAGCAGACGCAACCGGCCGCCTACCCTTGCGGCAATTACGCGCGCCGGTTAACGACGAATGTCACAAGACCACGAAGAAGATCCGCCTTTTCGTCAAAGACATCGAGGTGGGCAATGCCCTGGCTGGCAAGGATCTCGGCCTGCGCTCGCGCCCGTTCCGCGCCAAGAACAGTCACGAAGGTCGCCTTTCCTGCCGCCTGATCCTTGCGGGCGGCCTTGCCCATCACATCGGGATCACCCTCGTGATCGAGCAAGTCGTCTGCAATCTGGTAGGCCAGCCCAAGGTCATGCGCGAAGTTCGTCAGCGCGTGGCGCAACTGCGGCTGGGCGCGCCCCATGATGGCGCCGGCTTCGCACGCAAAGGAGATCAGGGCGCCGGTTTTCAGCCGCTGCATGCGCGTGATCTGCCCGATATCGTCGCGGATGGCTGTCCCGCCGATGTCAATCATCTGCCCGCCGACCATGCCTGCAAAACCCGATGCCTGTGACAGGCGCAGCACCAGGTCACTGCGCACATGCGGGTCGGGATGGGTCTCGTGTCCGGCGAGAAGCGTGAAGGCGTGGGTCAGCAGCGCGTCTCCCGCCAGGATAGCCGTTGCCTCGTCAAATTTCCGGTGCACCGTCGGCTTGCCGCGGCGCATGTCGTCATTGTCCATCGCGGGCAGGTCGTCGTGTACCAGCGAATAGGCGTGTACGCACTCGACTGCTGCGGCCACACGGGCGAGCGCCCTGCGGTCGACGCCGAATTGCCGACCGGACTGAAGCACGAGAAAGGCCCTGATGCGCTTGCCGCCGCCGAGGGTTGCATAGCGCATGGCTTCGATGACGCGCGCCTGCGGGCCCAAAGGTTCAGGAAGAAGTTCCTGCAAGGTGTCCTCCAGGAGGGAGGCTGTCTCTTTGAGGGCGGGTTCCACCAGCGCGGTCGTCATGAAGGCCTTTTCCGATCCGGGTTACTTGGTGTCCAGCGGCGCGAGCGATGCAGTGCCGCCGGGGCCGATCACGATCTTTTCCACGCGCGCCTCTGCATCCCGCAGCTTCGCCTCGCAATGCGCCTTGAGCGCCGTGCCTTTCTCGTAGAAGGCGATCGACTCCTCGAGCGGCACCTGCCCCTTCTCGAGTTGCTGGACGATTGTCTCGAGCTGCTGAAGGGCTTGCTCGAAGGACAGGCTGGACATGTCGGCTGATTTGCGGTCTTCCCTGGCCATCTGGGCTTCCTGAGGCTGCATCGTGGGTCGGGGTATAGCGGATTCTCATTGGCCCGGTCCACTTCTGCCTGAGGCGGGACATTTCGGTCAGAGATGTGATGTCGTTGTTGCCGCGCAGGTTCCAACGAGAGATTATCTCTCGGTTTCCCGCTGCTGGCGGTTGCCGGCGCCTGCCCCTTGGGACAGAATGATGGCCGTTGCAGGGAGTTGAAGCCCTATGCGCCCCGTCGTCGCTGTCGTTCTCATCCTGAATGCGCTCGTGTTCAGCGCGTGGCTTGTGCTGGGCAACACCACACTGATGACGGACAACTTCCTTGTGAGTTGGGATGCGCTTGAGGCCGGGCGTTACTGGACGCTGCTCGGGTCGGCGTTCTCGCACATCTACTTCCTGCACTTCTTCCTCAACATGTACGTGCTTGCGAGTTTCGGTCCCGTGGTGGAGCACATCCTGGGATCGCGTCGCTTCCTGCTTTTCTATCTGCTTGCCGCCGTCTTTGCGTCCTTTGGCCATTCGGCTGTTTCCGCTTTCCTGCTGGGACAGCCTGGCCTGCCGGCCCTGGGTGCGTCAGGTGCGATCTCGGGGGTGGTGATCCTTTTCTCGCTGATGATCCCGCAGGCCCGCATCCTGCTGCTGGGGCTCATCCCCATGCCAGCGATCATTGGCGCCTTGCTGTTTGTGGGCCTGGATGTGGTGGGCCTGGTTGCGCAAGCCGAGGGTGGCGGACTTCCGATCGGACATGGCGCCCATCTGTCGGGCGCTCTTGCAGGCGCCGTCACCTATCTGCTGCTGGCGCACCGCCTTCAATACCCAGCGGAGGATGCACGCGACTTCTCAGACGTGCAGACATGGTACGAGCTGATCCGACGGGCGCGGATGCGCGACAGGCTGTAGCGTCAGGCGTCAAGAAGTGCCTTGACGTGCGCCGCCGCCGAGGCCGCCAGCGCGCCCAGGTCATAGCCGCCTTCCAGCGTTGAGACGAGACGCGATCCGCAACGATCACGCGCGATTCCACAGAGCTTGCGTGTCACCCACCCATAGTCGTCTTCAGTCAGGTTCAGGTTCGCGAGCGGGTCCCGGCGGTGGGCGTCGAAACCTGCCGAGATAAGAATAAAGTCTGGCCGGAACGCATCCAGTGCCGGCAGGACCGTGTTGTCCCAAGCCTGGCGGAACTCGTGACTTCCGGCTCCCGGATCGAGAGCGGCGTTGATGATATTGTTGGAGCGTCCCCGCTCGCTCGGGCGCCCTGTGCCTGGATAGAGCGGCATCTGGTGGCTCGAGGCGAAGAAGAGATTTTCGTCCTCCTCGAACATGGCCTGCGTGCCGTTGCCGTGGTGGACGTCGAAGTCGACAACGGCGATACGCTTCAGGCCATGCTTTGCGCGCGCATGGAGCGCGCCGATGGCAACATTGTTGAAGAGGCAAAAGCCCATGGCGCGGGTTGGCTCGGCATGGTGCCCTGGTGGACGGACGGCGCAGAAAGCATTTAGTGCGGTTCCTGCCATGACGCGGTCAACAGCCGTGACCACAGCACCTGCCGCTCGCATGGCAGCCTCGGCCGAACCCGGCGAGACATGCGTGTCGGGATCGAGTGCGGCGAAGCCGGTTTCTGGGACAGCTCCCAGGACAGCGTCCACATAGTACGCCGGATGAACGCGGCTTACTTCTTCGCGGGCGGCCAGGGGGGCTTCCTCACGCAGGAGATACTGGAACGCTTCGTCTTCGAGTGCGCGCAGCACGGCCCGCAGCCGATCGCTGCTCTCGGGATGACCGGGTGGTGTTTCATGGTACAAGCAGGCCGTATGTGTGAGCAGGACGGTAGTCATGGCGGGTTCCCCCTTGTTCCGTGATCAAGTTTCCGACATTGGATCCATCACTGCAAGACGATAGGGCCATTCGGCCATGATAGGCGCGCCGTCGCAGAACGTCGACCACGATGGCCTTGTCAGCGGGTTGCAACTGGACGGACGGGGTGGCACCCGCGAGGTTGCGTAACGGGAATTCAAGCGCTGGATGCGCTGGCCTCTCCTCGTAACGTCGGCACCAAATTCGCTGCTTCCCCAATCTCTTGCCCCACTTGGTGAATGGGTAGTTAATCTCGCATTTTTCGGGGACATCTTAATGGGATCCCTAGAATTTGAATCAAATAGTGGCTAGCCCGCAAACGTGTCCTTTGTGCTCGAGCAGTCAGTATGATGCATGTTCTTTCCGGAGCTCATCATGCCGCTGTCGGCTCGCCTCTCTCTGCTCATGCTTGGTGCCTGCTGCCTGCCAGTTGCCGCGAGCGCAAGCCCTGTCTTGCGGGGTTCGTTCGACATGGAAGATGCTGCGACCAGGGTAACCAAAGCTCAGACCGTTCGCGAGTCACAGACGGCACCGGGCGAAATTGACGATCCCTCGCTTGCGGACATCATTGATACCGGCATGTCTGGCGCCTCATTTCGCCGGGGGGTGTCATTGCCTCCACTTCCGCGATACATGCCACCGCGCGCTGGAAGTGTGCCGCGCCCATCCTTTGTGCCACCGCGAACCAGAGCCCCTGCCGCGTCACCACCTGCTCCGCCGCCCGGCAACACGACCGGCGCGAATGTGGTCGTTGCTGTCGTGGACACAGGGATCCAGACCAGTCACTCTGAATTCGCGGGGCGCATCGCTTTGGGCGGTACATGCTTTGGAACCGCTTCCACCTGCGCGGGCTCAGCGGGGTCGGGTGCCGATGATCAGGGCCATGGGACGCATGTCGCCGGCATCATCGGCGCGGCGGCGAATAATTTGGGCACCACCGGCATAGCGCCCGGCAGTCTTCTGTTGCCGGTCAAGGTGCTCGACCGGACGGGTGCCGGCAGTCCCGGCGCGATTGCTGCGGGCATCAGCCATGCTGCCCTGCGCGGTGCGCGGGTTATCAATCTCAGTCTCGGCGGTCAGGATCCTGCTCCAGAGCTGATCCCGGCTTTGCAGACGGCAGCCAAGTCGTCAGTCATCGTCGCAGCAGCGGGCAATTCCGGCAACAGCCTCTCAGCTGCCTTTCCGGCAGCCTATGCGACGCAACCGGGGATCGTGGGAAGCATGATCGCGGTAGGATCGGTCAGCACGGCGAACCGGATTTCATCCTTCTCGCAGACGCCGGGAACTGGTGGATGTGTCGAGACGGGTGGCGTGTCGCGGTGCCTGCGGGATGTTTTTCTCGTGGCGCCGGGTGAGCGGATCAATTCAACATTCCTGAACAATTCCTACGCTGCGGCGTCCGGAACCTCCATGGCAGCGCCCCATGTTGCCGGTGCAGCGGCCCTCGTCATCGGCGCGTCCCCATTCCTCACAAGCCAGCAGGTCGTCGACATCCTCCTGCGTTCTGCGAAAGACATTGGTGCGCCCGGTCCTGATCCCGTTTTTGGGCGCGGCCTTCTCAACGTCAATGCAGCGATGGCCCCTCTGGGTGCGCAGACGATCGCCACAGCCGGTGGCTGGACAAGCTCCTATTCGGGTTCGGGCGAGGTCTCGACCTCCTCGCTTTCGGGGCCGCTCGGCGCGGGCGTGCGGAATGCCACCCTGCTGCGCTCGGTCACCTTCTTTGACGAGTATGGCCGTGACTACCAGACTGACCTGACGGCTTACGTTGCGCCGGCGAGTGTCAGTCTTGTCGACCGGATCAGTACTCCGTCATGGTCGTCGCAGTTCATCTCCTTCACGGGCAAGGACTTCAGCGCCAGTGCCTCGCTCGCCGACGGGACATCGAATGGTGTGATGTCGTTGAGCTTTACTGATGATAACGGGGACAGGCTCTCGGACATGGTTATCACGGCCCGGCTGTCCGATGTTTCCGGCGTGAGCGTCGGCCACAATGCTTCCGTGCAGGGTCTTGCGAACAGACTCGACCTTGCGGCAGACCCGAGGTTCGAGGGCTTGTTCGTGGATGCGTCAGCCCTGAACTCTCCTTTCCTGTCGCTTGCGGATGGCGGCAATATTGGACTGGCTTCGGTCCGCCTGGGCGGACAAGCGAGCCTCAGTTTCGGACATGCGCGCGTCGAAGCCGAGGATGCGGCGGTGGTGACCACCTCGATCATGGCCAGCGATGCGCAATTGGTGAGACTGACCGACCCTGTCGGGCACACGCGTGCCGCGCAGACGAGCTTCGTGGCCCTGGACTGGACGTTGGCTCCCTGGGCCATGACAGGCATTGTCCTTGGCATGATCGAGGAGGAGAACAGCCTCCTTGGAACGAGCGAGAGCGGCGCACTGGCGCTGACCTCGGATGCATCGACGCTGTCCGTCGGCGGCTCGGCGCGGTTCGATCTAGGCCAGCGTGTCACACTTTCGGCTGCCTGGAGCTTTGGGCGCACGGAAGCAGCGCCGGAGGCGGGCAGCATCGTGCAGTCCTATTCGGAGATCTCCTCGCACTCCTATGGGATCGCGATTTCACGAGAGGGGCTTTTTTCCGACGGGGACAGCATCGGCTTTGCGGTATCCCGACCCCTGCACATCACGCAGGGCACGGCGTCCCTGCTGGCTTCGACCGGGGTCACGGATGAGCGCGGGATCGTCTACACGCAGGAAACCCTGTCGCTGGCAAGTGCCACGCCCGAGACGGACGTCGAGCTTGGCTATACGACCTTTCTTTCCCTCGACACGATGCTAATGGCAAACCTCATCTATCAGCAGAATGTGGGTGGAGAAGCGGGCGAGAATGCGATCGCTGGCCTCGTGACGATAAAGACGCGCTGGTAAGCAGATCAGCAGGATTGGTACCAGTCTACGCCGCCGGCGTCACGCGTACGCGTGATCCTGCCGCGTGCGATGAGACAATTGAGATGGGCGAGACTTTCGCCCGTGGCCATGCCGTAATTGCCCGCTGTTATCTTCGCCCTGAACAGTGCCGGGAACACCTGGACAGCCTTTTTCGGCTCGACGCAC
>JBEIFU010000049.1:0-13704 GCA_040382295.1 Alphaproteobacteria bacterium | reverse complement strand
TTGCCCAAGCCACTCGTTGAGCCAGCGCCGCTCGGTGAGCACGCCATGCGCCGCATCATGCATGAGGATCGCAAGCCCCAGCTGCCGCGCGCCGACAATCATCACCCCGGCCAGCCAGACAAGCGGATGCGGGAACACGGCGAGCGCCACCATGCAGCCCAGGATGACAAGCCACGCATGCGCGACGCACCAGAGCCCGCGCAGATCCGAGCGTCGCCGCAGGCCCTGAAGCTCGTCCGGGGTCAGGAGATCGGCCGCTGGAAGGCCACGCCCCGGTGCTCTCGCATCCATCATGTCACCGTAACAGAAATGAGGCCGGCACAGATCGCCACGAAAACGCAAAGGCCCAGTTCCCGGTTCGAGCGGAAGACCGCAAGGCAATTGGCCGGATCATCGATGTCGAGTCGCCTGACCTGCCAGGCAAGAGCCCCGCCCACGACGGACATCGAGCCTAGGAAGACGCCCCCGAGCCCCGCGACCATGCCCGCCGCCAGAATCAGCATGAAGGCCATCGCATAGAACACCCCGACCCACAGCCTGGTCGCCCTCCCGAACAGCCGCGCCGTCGAGCGCACGCCGATCAGCGCGTCATCATCCTTGTCCTGATGCGCATAGATCGTGTCATAGCCCAGCGTCCAGAACAGGCAGCCTGCGAACAGCAACAGCGGCGCGAGCGCCAGCTCGCCCGTCACCGCCGACCAGCCAAGCAGCGCGCCCCAGTTGAACGTGAACCCGAGGAACGCCTGCGGCCAGTCGGTGATCCGCTTCATGAAAGGATAGATCGCAACCGGCACCAGCGAGGCCGCGCCCAGCCAGATCGAGAAGCTGTTGAGGCTGAGCAGCACGGCAAGGCCTGCAAGCAGCAGCACGACGAGGAACACGGCCGCCTCGCGCACGCTGACCTGGCCCGAGGGCAGAGGCCGCCCCGCCGTGCGCGCGACCTTGGCATCGATGTCCCGGTCCACGATGTCGTTGTAGGTACAGCCCGCCCCGCGCATCACGATCGAGCCGACGGCAAACAGCACCATCAGGTACACGATGCCAAGCACGTAGGCTGTGTCCCCGAGAGCTGTCTCGCTAGCGCCGTGCGGTGCAGCCATCAGGATCGACCACCAGCACGGCCACAGCAGCAGCCAGACACCGATGGGCCGGTCGGCCCGCATCAGTCGCAGGTAGGGGCGCATGCCAACAGGCGCGGACCTGTCGACCCAGGTCGCGGTTACGGCGTCGGCAGGGCGTGCAGCCTCGTTTGCGCTCATGGCTCCATGTGTTAAGTCGATTGGCATCCAAGGACAAGGCTCATCCATGCGCGAGCGCAATGACGACCTGACTTATCCCGGCGGCGTGGCGCGGCTTTTCGTCGATGCCCCCCTCGCGCAGGGTGCCCGCCTCGCCCTCGACGAGGGTCAGTCTCACTATCTCGCCCATGTCCTGCGCGCGAAGCCCGGCCAGCGCGTCCGCCTCTTCAATGGCGTAGACGGTGAATGGAGCGCCCTCATCCGCGACGTGGCCAAGCGGGGCATGACACTCGAGGTGGAAGGCTGCACCCGGGCGCAAGCCGGCGTCCCCGATCTCTGGCTCCTGCTCGCACCCGTGAAGAAGACTCCGCTCGACTACATCGTCCAGAAGGCAACCGAGCTGGGCGTTGCGCGCATCCAGCCGGTCATCACCCGTCGCACGATTGTCGAGCGCGTCAATACGGACCGTATGAAAGCCAATGCCACCGAGGCAGCCGAACAGTCCGGACGCCTTACTGTCCCCGCCATTGCCGAGCCTCAGCCGCTCGAGCGCGTGCTTGCGGACTGGGACGCATCGCGCCGTTTGGTCTTCTGCGACGAGGCTGGAGACGCGCAGCCCATCGCAAGGGCTCTCGCGGGCCATGCGGCCGCATCCTGGGCCCTGGTGACAGGTCCGGAGGGTGGCTTTGCGCCTGAAGAGCGTGCGCTCCTGCGCAGCCTGTCTTGTGTCATTCCTGTGACGCTGGGACCGCGTATCATGCGCGCCGATACGGCAGCCCTCGCGGCCATCGCCGTATGGCAGGCCCTGAAGGGAGACTGGCACGAAGGCAACTAAAGCTTGCCATCACCGGCCCCGAGCGCCTACATGCACCGCAGCATTGAGTTCTCGTACGCCATGTACTCAACCCGAAGGAGGCCGACATGTCCATTCCGCAGTCCGGCGGCGCTCCCATCACGTCGAAGGCGGATCTCGTGGCATCCCTCGCCGAGGGCTGCAAGCCGCGCGCGGATTGGCGCATCGGCACCGAGCACGAGAAGTTCGGCTTCGACCTGAAGACGCTGGCCCCGCTGCCCTACGAGGGCAAGCCCGGCGTGCGCGCCATGCTCGAGGGCCTGAAGCGCTTTGGCTGGGAAGCCGTGAATGAAGGGCCGAACATCATCGGCCTCAAGCAGAAGGGCGCCGCCATCAGCCTTGAGCCGGGCGGCCAGCTCGAACTCTCGGGCGCCCCGCTGCGCAGCCTCCACGAGACCTGCGCCGAAACGAACGAACACCTCGACCAGGTCAAGGAAATCGCGACCGAGATCGGCGCAGGCTATATCGGCCTCGGCTATCACCCGACGGCCCGGCTTGAAGATGTCCCCGTGATGCCCAAGGGGCGCTACGGCATCATGCGCCGCTACATGCCCCGCGTCGGGGGCCTCGGCCTCGAGATGATGTTCCGCACCTGCACGATCCAGGTGAACCTCGACTTCGCCTCCGAAGCCGACATGGTCAGGAAGTTCCGTGTCGGCCTCGCACTCCAGCCCGTGGCCACGGCGATGTTCGCGGCCTCCCCTTTCCGTGAGGGCCGCCCGAACGGCTTCCTGTCCTATCGCAGTCATGTCTGGACCGACGTCGACAACGCCCGCGCTGGCATGCTGCCCTGGGTCTTCGAGGACGGCATGGGCTTCGAGCGCTATGTCGACTACGCGCTCGACGTGCCGATGTACTTTGTCTACCGCGACGGCACCTATCACGACGTCGCCGGCAAGTCCTTCCGCGACTTCATGGCCCGCAAGCTCCCCGGCCTCGAGCACGTCGAGCCGACCATGGCCGACTGGGCCGACCACCTGACCACCATCTTCCCCGAGGTGCGGCTCAAGAAGTTCCTCGAGATGCGCGGCGCCGACGGCGGCCTCTGGCGCCGCATCTGCGCGCTGCCCGCACTTTGGGTTGGCATCTACTATGACCATTCTGCGCTCGATGCCGCCTGGGACCTTGTCAAGGACTGGACGGCAGAGGAGCGCAGCGCCCTGCGCGAAGCTGTACCTAAGCTGGGGCTCAAGACGCCCTTCCGCAACACGAATGTCCAGGCGCTGGCCCACCGCATGCTCGAGATCTCTCGCGCGGGCCTGCGTGCGAGGGCGCAGGTCGATGCCATCGGCGGCACCGAGGAAGGCTTCATCGAGCCGCTCTTCCAGATTGTCCAGAGCGGTCGCACGCGCGCCGAAGACCTGCTCGAGCGCTTCCACGGGCCGTGGGGCGGCGACGTGACCAGGCTCTTCCACGAGCACGCCTACTGACCACGGCTCCTACTTCCGGCGCCCGCCAGGCTTCGCACTGATGGCCTTCACGAGGGCTGCGTTGATCCGGGTCTGCCAACCCGGTCCCCGTGCCTTGAAATGCGCCAGCACCGCCGCGTCAAGGCGCAGCGTGACCTGCACCTTTGCTGTGGCCCCCTCGGTCGGCCGCCCGCGCCGCCGCAACGAGGCCTCGACGATATGCGGCACCACCTCGCGCGAGGGACGGAAACGCGCCAGCCGCGCGTTGGTCAGTGGCGGATTGTCCGGATCGTGCATCGATAGGCGTTTAGTATTCCTGCTCATGTCTCTTCCTCTCGGCTCGCGTGGCAAGCCTCAGGCTTATGACGCGGATCTTGTCACCCCGCGCGGTCCAGACAAGGACATGCGTGCGCAGCCCGATAGGGCCAATCGAGATCATCCGCTGCTCGCCATAACCAACGGTCGTATCCTCGTCCGTGATCGAGTACTCCCACGCGAAGTCCTCGACCGCGGTGAAGTCCACGCCATGCTTGCGCAGGTTCGCTAGCCGCTTGTCTTCATCCCATTCATACACGATCGCCGCGAATTATGTAACAACAAAATAACCGGCGCGATCCTGCACGCCCCTTGTGGCGCGAGAAGGGCGCAATTGTAAGAGCGATGTCAGGTGCGCCGACCCGATTGCACGCCCCTGCGGTGTCGTGCCATCGTCCGGCTATCGCCACACCCAAGACCACGGAACCACGTCATGAAGCTGAAGGACCGCATCATCGTCATCACAGGCGCCGCCAGCGGCATCGGCCGCGCGATGGCCATTCGCTTTGCGGCAGAGGGGGCCAGGCGCGTGGTCTGTGCCGACATGAACCTCGCCGGTGCGGAGCAGACGGCAGCCCTGTGCGGTGGTGTCGCCTTCCGCGCCGACGTCTCGAAGGAAGAGGACATCCGCGTGCTGATCGAGGCGGTCGAGGCCCAGCACGGTCCCATCGACCTCTTCTGCTCGAACGCGGGCATTGGCATCCCCGGCGGCGAGGAGGTGCCGAACGATGGCTGGCAGAAGATCTGGGACATCAACGTGATGGCCCATGTCTGGGCCGCACGCCACCTGATCCCGCGCATGAAGGTGCGCGGCGGCGGCTACCTGCTCAACACGGCCTCCGCTGCAGGCCTTCTCTCGCAGATCGGCTCTGCCCCCTATGCCGTGACCAAGCATGCAGCCGTGGGCTTCGCCGAGTGGATCGCCCTCACGCACGGCGACGACGGCATCAAGGTCTCGGTTCTCTGCCCCCAGGCCGTACGCACGGCCATGACGGCCGGCAACGAGGAGGGCGTCGCCTCCATCGACGGCATGATCGAGCCCGCTGCAGTCGCCGAGGCTTGCGTCAGTGCCATCGACGCCGAGGACTTCCTGATCCTCCCCCATCCGCAGGTTCTCGACTACATGCGTCGCAAGACGGCCGACTACGGGCGCTGGATCGGTGGCATGCGCAAGCTCAACCGGGCTTACCGCAGCTGAAAGATAAGGGGACAGGATGCGTCGGGCCCGGCGTCGCCCGCCGGACCTGGCAGGAAGCCTAACCTTAACGCATCACAGGGGGTGACCCGTGCCCTGGAAGCGGCCATAATGGTGAAGGAGCAAGGGGCGGGCAGGCTGTCCTCGCCCGGAATGCAGCAGGTTTCATGGCAGGTCGCATGGAAGATCAACAGCCACCGGGCCAGGACGGTGAGCGCAAGGAATTGCCCGCGCAAGCGACCGCGCCGCAGCCAGCAGCGTCGCGGCCAACCTCTGACGCCCCCGAAGCCAGGGCAAGTCCCGATATCGCAGAGCGCCTCGTGGCGTTGGTCAGCGCGCACCCGCTTCTGTCACTGGCAGGCATCTTCCTCGCCCTCGCGGCCCTGCACCTCGCCATCCTGAACGCCGCCGGCGCGATGAACGGGGTCTTCATTGGCAAGACGATCCTCCTGCTCGACGCCGCAGCCCGCGCCGACCTCCTGTTGCTGGCGCTGATCGCCGTTTTCATTGTCCTGCCGTCGCTCATGGCCGCAAGCAGCCAGCGCGCCCTGAACGATAGCACCAGTGCACACGCCGCAAATGCGTCGGAGCAGGCGGCGATCACCCAGGGCCTCGCTGCCCCGAACACCATCCTGCGTCTGGTCTTCGGCGTCTTCTGGGCTGCAGTCCTGACGCCCGTTTTTGCCAGCCTTGTCCAGCCCGGTGTCGCGCCGTCGCAGCAGGAAGCAGCCTGGCTCATCAGCCTGTGGCACTACCTGCGGCTTGCCCTTGTCTTCGGGATGATGGGGTCGTGTCTCGCCCATGTATCCCTCCAGCAATATCGCCTCTCGGCAGCCTTTGCCGCGCACCTGCGCGTGGATCTGTTCGATCCCTCGGCCCTGGCACCCCTCGCGCGGCACATGCGTCTGTCGATCCTCTACCTGTCGCTGCCGCTCCTGCTGCTGGGCCCCGTTCTGTCCCGCCCCGAGGCCGCGACCGCGAGCGCGACATTGATGGGTTTCGGCATACTGGTTGTCCTGCTGATAGGCTTCGGCGGAGCATGGGGCGCGCGTACAGCCATCTGCAAGGCCAAGCAGAAAGTGAGGGATGAGCTGAACGCCTACTCCCGCGAGATCTGGCGTCGCGCCTACTCCAACGGCCGCATTGTGGAAGCCGTCGCCCTTCCGGCGATGGCCGGCATGCTGACCATTCGCAGTCAGATCGGGCGCATGGCCAACTGGCCCGGCGGCTGGCCAAACGTGCTCAATTGCCTGCTGCTGGCCCTGCTGCCGCTCCTCTCCTGGTTTGGACCGCAGGCGCTTCAGTCACTCATCCAGCCCTTCCTGTAGAGCGGGCTCTGGCCTCAATCCGCGTCGGGCGTCGAGGCGATGATCACGGTCTCCTGCAGGCCTGCATCACGATGCTTCAAGGCGCTGCTGTATTTCGGAACCTGCTCCATCGTGAGGATCGCCTTGGGCTCGGTATATTGCATCACGCCGATATCATCCCACGCGCCCATCATCGGACCTGCCTTCGCCTCGAGCACCATCTCCTCGATGCGGCCAAAAAACACCAGACGCCCACCTGTCCGATAGACAGTCTCAAGCGCCACCATCCCATAGCGCGAATAGGCCCGCCGCCCTGAGACCGAGGGCCCTTCGTCCGTCGGGTACTGCGCCTTCTCCCGATAGCGAAACAGGTTCACCATGGCGGGTCTATAGTCGCGGGGACACGAAAGAAGCGTCGCGATGCTCTCGCGCGTCGGCATCGCATCGGGGCGCGCGCCAATATGTGCTGGCTCCGTCGCGACATCGCCCCCCGGCATCTGCCTCAGGCCAGTATCATGCAGCACACGCAGGAAGCCCAGCAGCATCACCGGCGGTCGTCCCAGGCGAATGCGCACCACAAGGGCATCCTCGACATGGTCATCGAGGAACACGGGCAGCTTAGAGTCCCGTGGCGATCCGGCCACGAGCAGGAAGCGGTCCCAATAAGTCTCGCCGCTTCCGACAAAGGTGAAGTTCGCGCTGGCCGCCCATTTCTGCCTGATGCCCATCGGCAGGGCAACACTGCGACGCGCAACACCCTCGCGAAAGCGGAGCGCTACGAACCAGGCCGGCGTCTCATCCGCGAGCGCGTAGACGATCTCGCGCCGCCCACGAGACCTGATGACAAGCGCGAGCGCAACGAGGACGGCAACGACGATCAGGGCAGGGAGCATGATAGGGGGAGCCTCTTGGATTCTACCTGCCTCATCGCATGTTTCTGCTCTCCCGGCCATGCCCCAAACGCCATCTTTCATGCTAGAAGGGCGACATCAAACAGGAGAGCCTATCAATGCCGTCGAACCTCCATGGCGCCAGCGTCGGCGTCTTCTTGCAGTACCTGACCAGCCTCGCAGCAATCCTGAAGAAGGCAGAAGCAAGCGCTGCCGCTCGCAAGATCGATCCACAGGTTTTCGTGATGGCGCGCATCGCCCCTGACATGTTCCCGCTCCTCCGCCAGGTCCAGATCGCGACCGACCATGCAAAGGGTGCCTCTGCGCGGCTGGCCAACGTCGATATTCCTGCCTTCCCTGACACGGAAGCCAGCTTCGAAGAGCTTCAGCAGCGCATCAGCAAGACTTTGGATTTCATCCGCTCCTTGCCGCGCGAGAAGTTCGAGGGTTCAGCCGAGCGCGACGTCACGCTGACACTGGCCGGCCAGAAATTCACATGGACAGGCGCATCCTATTTGCACAACTTCGCCATGCCGAACTTCTTCTTCCATATGACGACGACGTACAACATCCTGCGCCACAACGGCGTGGACATCGGCAAGCGCGACTTCATCGGAGGATTTTGAGGTTCGTCCCGGGCCGCGAAGGCGGACCAACCATCTCACCTAAGCTGCAGCCGCCCGCCCCAGGATCATGTCGCAGGCCTTCTCGGCGATCATGATGGTTGGGGCATTCGTGTTGCCCGAGACAAGCCTCGGCATGATCGAGGCATCGACCACGCGCAATCCTTCGATGCCGCGCACGCGCAATTGCGGATCGACGACCGAACGCGGCCCGTGGCCCATCTGGCACGTCCCCACCGGATGATAGATGGTTGCGCCCGACGCCCGCGCAAAGGCAAGGAACTCGGCATCCGTCTTCACACTGTCCCCGGGTTGCATCTCGCTTTCGATATAGGGCCGGAGGGCATCCTGCGTGGCGATCTTGCGCGCCCACCTGAGCCCGGCGACGATCGCCTCCTGGTCGATCGGGTCACTGAGGTAGTTGGGCTGGATGGACGGATAGGCCGACGGATCCGCCGACTTGATCCGGATCCAGCCTCGGCTTTCGGGGCGGACCTGGCAGGGGGCAATCGTCAGGCCGGGTGCAGCCTCGAGGTCGAAAGAGCCTTGCGCGGCCAGCTTCTCGGCATCGATGGTCGCTGGAAGGATGTGATACTGAATGTCGGGCGATACAAGTTCCGGGCGCGATTTGAGGAACACCGCAATATGCGCCGCCGAAAGGGTCAGGAGGCCCTTGCGCTGGAACAAGTACTTGAAAGCCTCGCGCACGAACGGCAGGCCACGGCTTGTCTCGTTGATCGAGACCGTCCCGGGTTTCAGCCTGTAGCGCGCGCCAACGACATAATGATCCTGAAGGTTCTCGCCCACGCCGGGCAGGTCATGCACGACGCCGATGCCATGCGACTGCAGCAGGCCACCCGCACCGATGCCGGAAAGCTGGAGTAACTGTGGCGAGTTGATCGCCCCACCGGCAAGGATCACCTCGCGGCGGGCGCGTGCCGTGACCGTGCGGCCCGCTTGCGCATAGGACACGCCAGTTGCCCGGCGGCCCTCGAAGGTCACGCGCTGCGCCAACGCCCGCGTCTCCACCTTCAGGTTGGCCCGCCCCATGGCGGGATGCAGATAGGCCACCGCCGCCGACTGACGCAGCCCGTTCTTCACAGTCAGCTGGTAATAGGTGGCACCTTCCTGGCTCTCGCCATTGACATCGTCATTGCGCGGAATGCCGGCCTGCACGCAGGCGTCAAGCACCGCGTCCGAGACCGGGTGGCGCTCGGTCACATCCGAGACATTCAGTGGGCCACCTGTGGCGTGCCAGCGATCCGCCCCGCGTTCCTGGTTCTGCGAGCGGCGAAAATAGGGAAACACATCTTCCCAGCTCCAGCCCTCGCACCCAAGCTGCCGCCAGCCGTCATAGTCCGCTTGCTGTCCCCGTATATAGAGAAGCCCGTTGATCGACGAGGATCCGCCCAGCACCTTGCCGCGCGGCCAGAGGTGCACGCGCCCGTCCGAACCAGGATCCGGCTCGGTCGGAAACAGCCAGTTGACCTTCGGATCCTTCAGCGTCTGCGCATAGCCGACGGGAATGTGGATCATCAGGTTCGACATGAACTGCGAGGGCTCCTTCAGGGGCCTGTCGTCACCCCCGGCCTCCACCAGCAGCACGGTGGTCTTGCCATCCGCTGAAAGCCGATTGGCCAGCACGCAGCCGGCGCTGCCTGCGCCGACGATGATGAAATCGAATTCTCTGGTCTCGCTCATGATTTTCCTTTGCCCCACCTGGCCGGCGAACGCAAGCGTACCGCCTCCGAGGTGATCACGCCATGTATCGCCTTTACTGACGCGGGTGGAAGGGCAGTGAACGTGGCAAGCTCTGCAACTACCATCATTTCCACCCCCGCCGTCCCGGTGGAGGCAAAGCCGCGTCGAGGAACTCCTCCGTCTGCGGCAGCTGACGCTGCCGCATCCACCTCCTCGCTGCGCGAGGAGGAAGCTCTCTCCCTCGCATCGCGAGGGAGTACCCGCGCGCATGCGCGGGGGAGGGAGTTTTTCTCTGCAGGGCACGCACGCCCACCGAACTCCTCCGTCTGCGGCAGCTGACGCTGCCGCATCCACCTCCTCGCTGCGCGAGGAGGAGAAGCACTATCTCTCCCTCGCATCGCGAGGGAGTACCCGCGCGCATGCGCGGGGGAGGGAGTTTGTCGCCGGAAAATCCTCAGCCCCTCAGCCGCCAAAGATCGATTTCAGGTCCCGCTTCATGATCTTGCCATTCGCATTGCGCGGCAGCGTTTCGGGCAGGAAGGCGATCTTTACCGGCACCTTGAAGGCGGCGATCTTCTGCGCGACGTGGTGGCGCAACTCCTCCTCGCTCACCTTCATGCCGGGCTTCAGGTGCACGACCGCGGCCGGTTCTTCCCCCAGCGTGCGGTGCGGGATGCCGATCACTGCCGCATCCATCACGGCCGGATGGTCGTAGAGCGCGTTCTCGACCTCCACGCAGTAGATGTTCTCTCCACCGCGGATCAGCATGTCCTTGGCGCGGTCGACGATGTAGACGAAGCCTTCCTCGTCGATCTTCGCAAGGTCACCCGTCTTCACCCAGCCATCGACGAAGGTCTCGGCCGTCGCTTCGGGCTTGTTCCAGTAGCAGCGCACGACGATGGGTCCTCGATACCAGAGCTCTCCCACCTCGTTGGGGCCGAGCGTCTGCCCCTTGTCGCCGACGATCTTGACCTCGCCGGTGGGCGAGGGCACGCCGCAGCTCGAGGGCTTGCGCTCATAGTCCTCACCGAAATTGCTGGTCGCCGTCGCCGAGGTTTCGGTCATGCCCCAGCCCTGGCCAGGCTTGAGCATCGGGAAGCGCTCTTTCATGCGGCGCACAAGTTCCGGCGCCGACGGCGCGCCGCCGTAAGAGATGGTCTCGAGCGAAGACAGGTCGAACTCGTGGAAGCGCGGGTGCTCGATGATCTGCCAGGCAATGGTAGGCACACCGCCCGCATTGGTGATGCGCTCGCGCTCGATCAGTTCCAGCGCCTGGTCGGCATTCCACTTGCGCTGCATGACGATCTTAGAGCCCCCCATGACAGCGGGAAGCATGATCGCAAAACAGCCTGTCGCGTGGAACAGTGGCACCGAGATCAGCGTGGCCTTTTGCACTGTCGGATCGGGCGCTGGCGGCATTTCACCCCGGCGAAGGAACGAGCGCGCCTGCGCGCACATCGCATTGAAGAAGTTCGAGACGATGTTGCGGTGTGTGATCACCGCCCCTTTGGGCTTTCCCGTCGTGCCAGAGGTGTAGAAGATGGTGGCATCGTCCTCGGGGTCGAGCGACATGGGAGGCAGCGCAGCATCGGGAAGCGTCGCCCAGCTCCTCGGGCCGCCGATCACGTCCTCGAGGCGTCCCACCCGCGGATCGGCGATCTCCTCGCTCGAGCGCGAGACATAGACCCGCTTCAGCTCCGGGCAGCTGCCGACATGCTCGCGCAGCCGCTCCCACCGCTCGGCATCCGTGATCGCGATCTTCGTCCCCGAGTCGCAAAGCCCGTACTCCAGCTCCGGTCCGGTCCACCAGGCATTGAGCGGGGTGACGATGGCCCCTGCATGCACGGCCGCCCAGAAAGCCACCGACCACTCCGGAAGGTTGCGCATGATGATCGCAACTCTGTCCCCCTTCCTGACGCCATCCGCGATAAGCTGATGGGCAAGCCGGGCCACTGCGCGCCGATGCGCATCGAACGTCACGCGCTCATCCTCGTTCACGAGGTGGACCCGTTCGGCAAAGGGGCGGCTGAGCTCGAAGACGGCAGCCAGCGAGGGCGGGGCGTTCTTCCACGTCTTGATCTTCACACCGCGAATCTCGCGTTCCTCGATCTCGAAGGGCGAGGCAGGTGCCGACACCAGAAGCCGGTGGGCCTGTTCGATCGGCATGGCCGGGAAGCCGGGCGGCAGCTGTGGGGCGGTACTCATGGGCGCGTTCCTCGAATGCTTGGTTTTTGCTTGTTGCATACGGACTTACAGGGTCTGGCAGGCGCGCTCAAGCCGCGATAGTCTGCCGCCCTCGTCCTGCGTCGAAAGCGAACCTGATGACAGAGCCTGCCTGCCTCTGCTGCGCCCCGCCGATCCAGGGCCTGTTCGCCCGCGGCAGCGCCAGGGCACGCCGACGTTTTCAGGCCCTGCCCGGCAACGTGCCCATGCCGGCCATGCCCGCGAGGTCCCCGCGGCCAGACGTGGAGCCGGAAATGATCCTCATCGGCGGGACCATCCGCACGATGAACCCTGCCCAGCCGGTAGCGGAAGCGATGGCGATCGCCGACGGCCGCATTCTCTCCGTTGGACCGCGCAGCCACGTCATGGCGCTGAAGGGCGACGGAACACAGATCATCGACGCCAAGGGCGGGACAATCCTGCCCGGCTTCATCGATCCGCATGTGCATCTGGTCATGGGTGCGGTCCTCAGCAGCTTCGTGGATGCGCGCCCGATGACCTGCGAGACCATCGACAGCGTCATGGCCGCGCTCACGGCAGCTGCGGCTCGGACCAAGCCAGGCGAGTGGATCATGGCGCGGGGCTTTGATCCTTCGCTCTGCAAGGGCAACGCGAATATCACCCGCCACGACCTTGACCGCGTGACGCCTGAGCATCCCGTCTTCATGCTCAATGCGTCGGGGCATCTGGCTTATGTGAACTCGCTTGCGATCGCGCGCGCCGGCGTCAACGAACAGACCCCGGATCCCGGTGCAGGTGGCAAGTACATCAGGGATGCCTCTGGCCAGCTCACGGGCGTGCTTGCGGGCGCCGCGAGCTATGCGCCGTTCCTGAAGGCAGCCCCTCGTGCGACCCCGCAGAACCTGATCCCCGCTGTCATGGGCGTACTGGACGAAGCCGCACGCAAGGGCTGCACCATGCTGGTCGACGCGGGCCTTGGCGTCTTCGCTGGTACGGAAGAATACCACCTGCTCTCGGCAATGGCTGCAACCCGCCGCACGCCCGTCCGCCTCGGCGCGATGATGACCGGCGGCCGCATGGATGAATGGCTGGCCTTCCCGGACGCAAGGCCGGGGCAGGGCGATGACTGGTTCAGGTTGCTGGGCTTCAAGTTCTGGGCCGACGGCTCGAACCAGGGCAACACCGGCTATCAGCGCGAGCGGTACATGAATGTCGACAGCCGCGGCATCCTGAGCTTTCCTGCCGACGAGCTGGCCGCAGGCATCGCGCGCGCCCACAAGGCCGGCTGGCAGGTCGCCGTACACGCCAACGGTGACGCAGCCATCGATCTCGTGCTGGAATGCTATGGCAAGGCGCTCGCCGCCAGCCCCCGCAACGACCACCGCCACCGCATCGAGCACTGCTCCATTGCCTGGGACGAGCACTTTGCGCGGATGGCCGAACTCGGCATCACGCCCTCCTTTCTGATCGGCCACGTGCATTACTGGGGCCGTGCCTTCCGCGACCGGATCTTCGGACCAGCCAAGGCTGCGCGCCTTGATGCAACCGCCTCGGCCCTCAAAGCCGGCGTCCGGTTCACGCTGCATTCCGACTATGATGTCACCGAGATCGGTCCGCTGCGCTGCATCGAGAACGCAGTCACCCGCATCATGCGCGACGGCGGCGAGGTTCTGGCACCCGAGGAATGCATCACGATGCAGCAGGGCCTCGCCTCAATGACATCCGATGCCGCCTGGCAGGTGCACATGGATCATGTGCTGGGCACGCTCGAGCGCGGGAAATACGCCGACCTTGTCATCCTCGACGAAGACCCGCTGACGATCGATCCGACCCGCCTTTCCGCAATCACCGTGCGCGAGACCTGGGTCGAGGGGCAGAAGAGGTTCGGCTGATGACACAGCAGCCCAGATTTGCACCGCAGGACATCGACACGTGGCGTCGAGAGGGCGTGACGCAGATCCGGGATTTTTTCACGCCGGACGAAGTGGC
>JBEIFU010000048.1:0-13737 GCA_040382295.1 Alphaproteobacteria bacterium | reverse complement strand
GAGGCTCTCCCGACGGCCACTGCAGAAAGGCAAAGCCAACCATCAGGATGATGGCAACAAGCGTCTGCATCAAGGCACCAGGGCTGCGCGGCACGACAACCTCACATCCTGAACACGCCGAACCGCGTCTTCGGGATCGGCGCGGTCAGCGTCGCCGACAGCGCCAGCGCCAGCACGCGGCGCGTGTCGCGCGGTGCGATGATGCCGGCATCCCAAAGCCGTGCGGTGGCGAAATACGGAGTGCCCTCTTCCTCGTAGCGTGCGCGGATCGGCGCCTTGAAGGCAGCCTCGGCATCGGCGCTCCAGTTCTCGCCGCGCGCCTCCATGCCGTCGCGCTTGACCTGCGCCAGCACGCTTGCCGCCTGCTCGCCGCCCATCACCGAGATGCGCGAATTCGGCCACGAGAACATGAAGCGCGGCCCATAGGCCCGCCCGCACATCCCGTAATTGCCAGCCCCATAGGACCCGCCGATGACAAGCGTGATCTTCGGCACCTGCGCACAGGCCACCGCCGTCACCATCTTCGCCCCGTCCTTGGCGATGCCGCCCGTCTCGTATTTCGAGCCGACCATGAAGCCCGAGATATTCTGCAGGAAAAGCAGCGGGATGCCGCGCTGGCAGGCCAGCTCGATGAAGTGCGCCGCCTTCAGGGCAGACTCCGAGAACAGGATCCCGTTATTGGCCAGGATCGCAACCGGCATGCCCCAGACATGTGCAAAACCGCAGACGAGCGTCGTGCCGTAAAGCTTCTTGAACTCGTCGAACACCGATCCGTCGACAAGCCGCGCGATCACCTCGCGCACGTCATACTGCGTCGACAGTGACTGCGGCACGATCCCGTCGAGCTCATGGATGTCGTAGGCCGGCTCGACCGGATCGCGCAGCGCCACATCAGGCCTTTTCTGCCGGTTCAGCGTCGTCACGATGCGCCGCGCGATCGCCAGTGCGTGCGTATCGTCTTGCGCAAAATGGTCGGTGACGCCACTGCGCCGTGAATGAACGTCGGCCCCACCAAGGTCCTCGGCGCTGACAACCTCGCCCGTCGCTGCCTTCACCAGCGGCGGCCCGCCGAGGAAGATCGTGCCCTGGTTGCGCACGATCACCGTCTCATCCGACATGGCCGGCACATAGGCGCCGCCCGCAGTGCACGAGCCCATGACGACGGCGATCTGCGGAATTCCCGCCGCCGACATGTTGGCCTGGTTGTAGAAGATGCGCCCGAAGTGCTCGCGGTCAGGAAAGATATCGGCCTGGTTGGGCAGGTTCGCCCCACCGGAATCGACAAGATAGATGCAAGGCAGATTGTTCTCGCGCGCGATCTCCTGGGCCCTGAGGTGCTTCTTCACGGTGACAGGATAATAGGTCCCGCCCTTGATCGTCGCATCGTTGCATACGATCACGCACTCCAGCCCCTCGACTCGCCCGATGCCGGTGATCATCGAGGCCGCGTGAATGTCGCCTTCGTACATCCCGTGGGCCGCCAGCGGCGACAGCTCAAGGAATGGCGTCCCCGGATCCAGAAGCCGATTGACCCGCTCGCGCGGCAAGAGCTTGCCACGCTCGACATGACGCTGGCGCGAACGCTCGTCGCCACCAATGGCAGCAGCGGCAAGCCGCCCCTGCAATTCGTCTGTCAGTCGTGCCATCGCGGCAGCATTCGCCTTGAAGCGCTCATCGCGCGTTGAAATCGCACTTTCAAGCCGTGACATGAAACATCCTGAACAGAAGAAATGAGCCCGTAAGCGAACCGACAGTATTGCGCTTCTTGTGTTTTTTGGGAAAGCTGATTGCAACACAAAAATGAATTCAGGGGGAAACGCACATGGAAGCCGTCTTGCATGACCTGTCGTGGGTGCCACCATTACGAAACGACACCCTCACCCACATCTTCAATGGCTTCACTTTTCTTGGATACCTGCCGTTTTTTCTGCTTTTCCTGCCTATGGGGTACTGGCTGGGTGACAAGGGGACTTTCACGCGCCTGACGATGCTCGTGGGAATCGTTGCCCTGTCAAACGCGTTCCTGAAGGACCTGTTTCAGGACCCAAGACCAGACCTGCAGTTTGCCATCGACAAGCGGGTCGGAGACTCGTTCGGATTTCCCTCGGGCCACGCGCAGATCGCAGCCGCAATGTGGATCTGGCTGGCTATCGACACCAGAAAGCCATGGGTCTGGCTTCTCGCAATCGTGATCGCGACGGGAGTCTGCCTGTCGCGGCTATATTTGGGCGTCCACGATGTCGAGGACGTGCTGGGCGGTGCGCTGCTTGGCCTGGCGACTGTGGGCATCTTTGCCGGCTTCCTGTCACCAGGGTTTGAGCGGTTGCAGCAACTCCCGCTGGTCGTTTGGCTTTCCATGGTCGCAGCCATTGCGCCAATCCTCTGGGTCCTCTGGCCACACGACCCGGTCTCCGAAGCAGTACCAGGCGTGGTCGCGCTGATCTTCTTCTGGCTTCTTGGCCACAGGCTGCAACTGTCGCTGATCAATTATCAGCGCCATGGAAGCTTTGTCGTCGCGGGCCTGGCAGCAAGCGTCGCGGCAGCAGCCATGTTCATCGGCTTCAGCCAACTGGGAGATGCTTTGGCACGGAGCGGCATGGAGAGGACACATATCCTGATCGTCCAGATGGCCTACATGGGGCTGGTAGCGACACTCGTGGTCCCTGCCCTGTTCCGCGCCGTAGGCCTGTCGTCGTCCGGCAGCAAATCATGAGGCGTTTCGGCAACGCCTGAGGGATCGTCACGCCAAGTTCACACACAACGTCGCAACCAGCGCTACCCTGACCTCAGCCGAATGATTCGGATGGAGTCACAGCGTACGTGACCGTTGTCTGGTGTATCGTCGACGCACCGCGCAGAGCCAAAGCGGGCTCTGCGGACAGCAACGCGCCATCCCCCTTTCTTCCAGGTTCATCAGGTTTTGTGGCAGGGCCCGCGATTGCACCTTCACGCAAACGCGCGCCCCTTTGGAGGACTGTTGCAGATGGGAAAAAAGACTGCACGCCGTCGACTGCGCGAAGAGTTCGATGAAAATCCGAAGATTCGGGCCCTGTTCAGCAAGGGCCAAACCTGGTCACCCCTGCAGCGCGACATGGGTGAACGCAGCTATTCGAAGAACATCAAACCCTGCTCCGACAACCAGCGCCGCCTGATCGAAGCCATCGAGCAGCGCAACCTCGTAGTGGCCCTCGGCCCCGCGGGAACGGGCAAGACCTACCTGGCCATCGCCAAGGCCGTGGAGGCACTCGAAGCCGGCAAGGTCTCGCGCATCATCCTCTCGCGTCCCGCCGTCGAGGCCGGCGAAAGCCTCGGCTACCTGCCCGGCACGCTCGAGGACAAGCTAGCCCCCTATCTGCGCCCGCTCTACGACGCACTCACCGAAAGGCTCGGCGGCAAGCGCCTGAAATCGCTGATGGCCGAGAACATCATCGAGATCGCACCCGTCGCCTACATGCGCGGACGCACGCTCAACGGCGCCTTCATCGTGATCGACGAGGCCCAGAACTGCACCTATGTGCAACTGAAGATGATGCTGACGCGGCTGGGGTGGAAGTCGACCATGGTCATCACTGGTGACCCCGACCAGACAGACCTTCTGCCTGGAATCTCAGGCCTCGGCCCCATCGCCGAGCGCCTGTCGGCGCTGGAAGATGTTGCCGTTGTCAGGCTCGAGGAACGCGACATCGTCCGCCACCCGCTGGTGGCGGCCATGCTGACGGTGCTCTAGCCCGGCACGACCAAGCTCACGAAGCCGTGAGCGGACGCAATCACGACAAAGTGAGAAGGCCGCAGCCAGCGCTGCGGCCTTTTCAGTTGCACCATCTCACGCGCTGAAAAGCATGAAGTCAACACTATAGATAGAATACGACAGGAGGGGATATGGCCTCGGTTTCAAAGGTTTTCGCTGCGGTGATGGGAACCGTCGCGCTCATCACCGTCGCCTCCTTCGCTGCGCAAGCGCAGGACGGACAGGACATACCCGAGCACGACTACGTAGACTTCGCGATTGCGGAAACGAAGGCCACGAAGCCCCTTGAACGGATCTCGCCAGAGGCAGCAGGAATCGATGCGGCAGCGCTTGACCGCATGCTGAAGCGCGCTGGAGAAACCAACACGGACGCGCTCGTGATACTCCACGATGGCAAGCTGGTTGGCGACTGGCGCTTCGGCAAGCCTGCACAGCCGATCGAAGCCATGTCCGCGACAAAATCAGTGGTCAGTGTCGCCATCGGCCGTCTCGTGGACACAGGCAGGCTGCGCCTCGAGGATCCTGTCGCGAAATTCTTTCCCGAGTGGAGAGGCTCGCCGAAGGAGAGGATCACCATCCGACATATCCTCGACCACACCTCAGGGCTCAAGGCAGACCAGAACACGGACGAGATCTACCTGAGCCGCGACATCGTCCAGCTGGCGCTCGAGGCACCGCTCGCCAGCGACCCTGGCGCCGTCTTCCTCTACAACAACAAGGCGACCAACATTCTTTCGGCCATCGTCGAAAGGGTTTCAGGCAGGAAGCTAGATGAATTCGTGCGCGATGAGGTCTTCGCGCCGCTCGGCGTCACGCGCATGTCGTGGCTGCGAGACCCCGCCGGCAACCCGCATGCGGAGGCCGGTTTGAAGATCGACGCCCTGGACCTCGCGAAGATCGGCCAGATGATGCTTGACGAGGGAACCTTTCAGGGCCAGCGCATTCTGTCGGCGTCATGGGTGCGCGAAGCGATCCGCAAAGGCGACGGTATCAGGCAGAGCGGCTTGCTTTGGTGGCAGTTGCGCGCGCCCGGCACCATCACAATCAGCGACGAAACGCTCGATGCCTGGCGCAAGGGTGGCGCCGACCCTGAATTCATCGCGAAAATGGTCTCGCTCCGGGGACGCAAGGCCTCCAGCGAAGCCGGCATCCTCGCTCTTCTTGACGAAGTCTTCGGGCAAGGCATGGGCCAGAAGGCTTACGTTTCCAATGTCATCGAACGCAAGCTACCGGGGATCAGCTTCAAGGCAGGACCAGCTGTCGGCTTTTATGCGGAGGGATATCTGGGCCAGTATCTTGCCATCGTGCCCGGGGCTCGTCTCGTCGCCGTACGAATGATCGGCCAAGGTTCCTACAAGTCCGATACCGACGGCTTCAACGAATTCTTGGATGCAACACTGGCACTGAAGCCCGTACCAGCCAAATTGTGACGGTCAACGTCTCAAGCGCTCGTCATCGCCTGGACGGTCACAAGGAGGCCAAGCGTCAGGCAGGCGACGTAGGCCGCATACGTCGTGCGGCTGCGATAGCTCTGGGGCCGCGTGGCAATGGCGCGCGCTGCCTCGATGAAACCCATGTCCTGCCTTGCGATGAACTGCTGCCCCGTGAAGATGATGACAATCGCAGCGGAGAGGAAGAATGCATCCCGCGGCGCGACCTGCCCCAACTCAAACGTCACGAGGACCGCGACCATCAGCCCGGCAGCCAGAACGCTGGCGATACGATCGTACATTGCAGTGCACCCAAGAAAATATTGCGGATGCACACGAAATAAGCCCGCGCCCCCTTAGCTTCAAGTTAAAAATGACGCCGGCGTCATTATTTTACAAGTGAGAGATCCAGGCCCAGGAAACCAACGTAAGCGCGCCAAAACCGAGCAAGCTCGCCCACATCAGGCTGACAAGGTAAATGACAGCAGCGTACTCCCAGGGATATTCACGCAACCGCGCCAGTTTTCGCGCAGCTGCAGCAAGGATATGCGGTCCGGCAAGGATCATTAACCCGAGCACGGCAAGCTTCGGAACATCCCCCCGCTCCAGATCGACGACCTCGCTCAGGAGCCGAAAGACCTGCGAAATGACCAGCGAGAGCACAGATCCCGTCAGCAAAGCCGCGAAAACTGTATCGATTCCGAACACCATTTCTGACCGCCCTGCCCGTTGCCTGCGACGGTGCACGTCGGATGCCAGAGCAACGGGGTGGATGTGATCCAGACGCAACGGTATGAAATCTGAATGCCACACAGCTTGAAATTCCAGATCAACAGAAAATCAGTCTGGGCAATAGTCGGACCATGAAGATCGACGACCGAGAAGCAGACAGGGCGCTGGATAACGCGGAAGTGCACCGTCACTCCGGCTGGATCCTGCCTTTGATCCTGGTGATCATTGCCGCCGCCATCGGCGGCGGGATCTATCTCTTTCTGGCAGGCCCGTCCGTGCGTGAAGTCCAGGGAAACATCCAGGGCAACACCTATTCGCCCTCTGCCGACACGTCGCGCGCACGCATCACGATCGATGGTGCGGAGTTCTCGATCCCGGCCAACTACACCATGCACCGCCGCTCACGCCGCAGCGGCGACCACGAGAATGTGCCGATGCATGCTTTGCTGCCGGATCTCCAGCCCTGGTCGCCGGAAAGATCGCCCGCATTCTCAAGCAATCTCGCAGACGCGAAAGTCATCCGCTTCACTCTCGCCGTCGACCGCGATCGGCTGCAATACGAGGAAAAATTCGCACGAGGAATTCGTCCGGACGCGGATGATCCTGCAGGAGAGCCGGGCCCCTTCGGCCTGACGCAATACAAGTTCAGCCCTGGCAAAGGCTATGAACGAACCGAGTGGTTCACGGCAGATCTGCCCGACGGCAAACTACTGGTCATGCGATGCGATCCCTCGGCAAACAGCGCCTTTGGATCGACATGCATGCGCGTGACACGGCTCAACGATGGCGTCGGATTGACCTACCGCTTCAAGCGCTCGCAGCTCGAACAGTGGCGCGAAATAGATACCCAGATCCTGGAGCTGATTGGAAGCTTCCGGCCACGCAAGTAAGCTTTCAGCCCTTTTTCAGAACCGCACTGGCTGGTGGCAGATCCATATCAAGGATGGCCATCTCGAAATGATATGTGGTCTCGCCGTCCTCGGTATCCTTGAAGATCACGCCGATGAACTCGTCGCCCACCATGACCTCCACCGAGTCCGTCTTGTTGGGCCTGGCCTCGACACGGATCGTATCCAGCCGGAACAGCGATCTCAGATACTTCTCGACACGCAGGATTTCAGTTCTGTCCACGTGATCTTGGCTCCAGTTGGACTGTGAAACGGTGTGCACACCGAACTCTAATCTTCAACCAGATAGCCCTGCAACCACAAGCGGCCAGTTAATTCGTCCCCAGGCTTGGGGCTATAGCCCTCGGGCAGGATGTGCCGTGCAGCATAAAGAGCCACATCCAGCATGGAACGACCGCAACGGCGCACCGTAACGCGCATGCGAAACAGCGTCCGACCGTCGACAGCCATCGGATAGACGTGCTGGACAGTGGCCCTGAATTCATGATCGTCGCAGGCGCCCGCGCGTGCCGGTTTGAGCACATCGGCAGGGACGGATATATCCCCGCCCTTCACCAGTCGCAGGCCAAGGGGCCGAGCGCTGTAAGCAAAGGCGGACAAGGCGAACTGATAGCTCTGCCCAACCTGGTAATGCGCGGCGTTCTTGAAAAACAGAGGGTCGAAAAAGGCAATGTCCGAACCATCGGCAGTGCGCCCGCGAATGCACCCCTCGGCGCCACTTCCCGAAGGAGAAACGTGCTCGACAGTCACAGGATGCGCAATGGCACCGGCAGCAAAGGGAAATGCAGCCAGCACGCAGCCGGACGCCGAAACCCTCTCGGTAAGCAGCAGAACCATGTGCCGCAGCTCCCCGCCAGCCTCTGCGATTGCCGTGAGCGTATCGGCCCCCATGCCGTTTGGCATCAGGCGCAACTCGGGCAGGTGTACCTGCGCAATGACGTGCGATGCCGCGACAACCTCCTTGATGCGCGCACGGATGTCCTCCGGCGCATCGGGATAGACCGAAGCCCAATGCAAGGCATGTGCATCCAGAACGGCGTGATCCTTGTCCATTCCTGCTCTGCGCTGATCGCGTCTACTTTCGGCCGGGCAGCCATGCTACGCTGGACGTGCATCGAAAATATCGCGCCCAAATATTCCTATGTCAAACAGATCGGTACATTCAGCAGCAGGTTCCTACTACCTCGCGACTGCTTCTGAGCAGCAGCCCAGACCCGCTTTGGAACACCGGGAGAAGGCCGACATATGCATCATTGGTGCGGGTTACACGGGTCTCTCCTGCGCCCTGCATCTCGCCCAGTCCGGACAGAAAGTGATCGTGCTGGAGGCTGAACACGCAGGCTTTGGCGCATCAGGGCGCAACGGCGGCCAGGTCATACCCGGACAACGCATTGACCAGGCCGAGCTTGAACGACGCTACGGCATCGATCCCGCGCGCAAGCTTGCTGATCTGGCAAGTGACGCACAAACAATGGTTCGCACGCTGATCGCAGCCTACGACATCGACTGCGGCGTGAAATCGGGCCACCTGACAGCAGCAGCGCGCGACAGCCACGCCCGCGAACTGCAGCATTACGTCGAGCACCTCGAGCGCAACTACAATTACAAGTCAGCCCGTTACGTGACTCCTGAAGAAATGCCAACGCTTGTCGGAACAGGAATCTATCGCGGAGGCATCTTTGACAGCAATGGGATGCACCTGCATCCGTTGAACTACGCGCTCGGCCTCGCACGGGCTGCGCAAGCAGCCGGCGCAATCATCTATCATGGCTCGAGGGTGACATCCGTCTCAGGCAAGGGCCCCATGACCGTTTCAACGGCAAAAGGATCAGTGACAGCGGACTTTGTCGTCTATGCCTGCAACGGCTACCTCGAAGGCCTGAACAGGCAGCTCGCCGCAAGCATCATGCCCATTTCCAACTACGTGGCAGCAACGGCGCCGCTGACGCCCTCGGAAGCCAAGGCTCTCATCCCTTCCGATGCCGCGGTCTCCGACACGAAATTCGTCCTCGACTACTATCGTCTTTCAACTGACAACCGCCTCATCTTTGGCGGTGGCGAAACCTACGGCGCTAAGGATGCAGGCGATGCAGAAAGGTTCGTCCGCCCATGCATCGAGCGAGTCTTTCCGCATCTGAAAGGGATCGGTATTGACTACGCGTGGGGCGGACGGCTTGCGATTACCATGCCTCGCCTGCCGCACATCGGGCGCCTCGCACCAACCATATACTTCGCACAAGGTTACTCCGGCCAGGGCATTGCCATCGCCACGCTCTGCGGCAAGCTCATCGCAGAAGCAATTTCCAACCAGTCCGCCCGTTTTGACGTGATGGCGAGCCTGAATATCCCTCGACTACCGGGCGGCACGCTGCTGCGCCAGCCCCTGCTGCAGTTAGGACTCATGTGGTACGCCCTGCGCGACCGGTTGGGTTAATCCTGAAAGAGCCTCGACAGCCTCATACTTTCATGAGAGCGTACAGGCCTACGCAACCAACGAAGGGAGGTGATCCGATGTCGAGTGGGAATTTGGTGCTGAACAAGAGCCTGAAGGTCACGCGGACTTTGGAGCAGCCTCCGGTAAGCGCAAGACTTTGATGATCGGATGATCAGGGCTTTTTGTTAGCCCGTCTCACGAAGGGCCGCAGCGATGCGGCCCTTTTTTCTTGTCAGGGTTCACGGACAGGCGCGCACAAACTCAGATCTGATAATCGCCGTTATAATCCTCGATGAGGTGGTTCATCTCGTGCGCAGGCGTGTCACATCCTGCACAGCCGATGACCTTTGCTGGCACACCCGCCACGGTACAGCGCGCAGGCACCGGCGCAAGGACAACGCTGCCAGCGCCCACACGGCTATAGGCGCCCACCTCGATATTTCCAAGGATCGTCGCATTCGCACCAATCATCACGCCACGGCGGATCTTGGGATGTCGGTCGCCCTGCTGCTTGCCCGTACCGCCAAGAGTCACGCCATGCAGCATCGAGACATCGTCCTCGATGACAGCCGTCTCGCCGATCACGACACCCGTGCCATGATCGATCATCACCCCGCGGCCGACACGCGCAGCCGGATGGATATCCATACCGAAGACCTCCGAGATCCGGCTCTGGAAGTGCAAGGCCATGGCCTTGCGCCCCTTGATCCAGAGCCAGTGCGTGACACGGTAAGCCTGTAAGGCGTGGAACCCCTTGAAGAAGAGAAACGGCTCCACATAGGAATTGACGGCGGGGTCCCTCTCGAAAATCGCCGACAGGTCCGCTCGGACATCGTCCCCAAGCGCTGGCGCATCCGCGAAGGCCTGCTCGAAGACGAAACGGACCTGCATGGAACCGACATCATCATTCCCAAGCTTCTGCGCAAGGTGATAGGAAAGAGCTTCTTCAAGACGCTCGTTGTTCAGGACAGTCGCATGCACGAAGCTTGCGAGCGCAGGCTCCGCAGCGGCGAGGCGGACAGCCTCCTCCCGGAGTGCCGACCAGACCGGATCGCACGTCGCAAACTTCTCGGCAATGACGGGAATAGCGCGCTTCTCCATCCAACAAGCCTAGCACAAAAGGTTTGTAACAGTTAGTCAATCGACGAATCTTTCAGGCGCATTAACCTCGGGAACACAGCGCAATGTCCGATCCGGAACTCAACAAACCTGCCCCGCAAACCCTTGGGTTACTTCTGTCCCGCCGCTCCGGTTCAGCGAAATCCATGATCGGGCCGGGCCCCTCGGACGACCAGATCACGGCATTGCTGTCTTGCGCGACGCGCGTGCCGGATCACGGCAAGCTTGCCCCGTGGCGCTTCATCCTGTTCCGCGACGAGGCGCGCGCACGTTTCGGCGACGTGCTCGCAAGCGCCGTGCTGATGTCGGATCCTGCAGCGACATCAGAGCGCCTCGCGCAGGAACGTGGGCGCTTCCTTCGAGCCCCGCTTGTCATCGCAGTAATAAGCCGCGCACGACAGGGCATTCCCATTCCCGAGTGGGAGCAGATCCTGTCAGCCGGTGCGAGTTGCCAGACCCTGCTGATCGCAGCTCACGCCATGGGGTTCGTGGCAAATTGGATTACCGAGTGGTACGCCTACGACAGGACCGTCCTGTCGGCGCTGGGCCTTTCAGACGACGAACGTGTTGCCGGCTTCATCTATGTCGGCCAGCCACGGGATCCTCTTGTGGATCGCCCGCGGCCTGATCTGTCGGGAATCGTGACCACCTTCTGAGCGAGGCAGTCAATCGCCGCAGCGCTCATAGACGACCGCATTCCAGTATTTGGCACGATGCCGACCGCCATAGCGCCGCCAGCCGCGCTGGCGAAGGACCCGCCCGACGATCGCATTGAAGTAGCCATGAGCGACAAGTACCGCCAGGCCATCTTCCTGCGCGACGCTGCCAAGGATATCGACAGCGCGGGCTGCACGATCCTTGGCATCCCCGAAATCTTCAATTCCGCCATGATGTCCCGCATGCCACGCCACACGCGCAAGGATGGCCCAGGCAGCCGGCTTCAGGCGCACCAGCGGCAGACGCGGCGATTTCAACTGCGCCTCCATGAACAGGGGGCTCTGCTGCACGTCGGCGTGGGGCGCAACAGCGCGCGCGCTTTCCCGCGCCCGGGGACGATCGGATGCAAAGACCCGCCGCGCATCGCCGACCAGATCCATCAGCCACTTGGGTGGCTGGTTCTCTGGATCGAGCCCCGCGCGCTCGTACTGGTCGATGAACTCCTGAAATTTCCTGTGCGAAAGCCAGCGGTTGCGGCCGATATCGGGCTTGCCGTGCCGGATGAGAACTATTCTGATGGGATTGTCTTCAGCGCTGAGCCGACGCCGGCGCACTTTCAGCTCTTTCGCTCCCGCAGGTTCCATGTTCCCCAAACTCATCACTGATCGACGCGGACCGGTCGCCTATCTCGTACTCAACACACCCGAACGGCGCAATGCCGTCAGTCTGGACATGTGGCAGTCGATCCCAGGAATTTTGGCGGAACTCGGGGACGAAGCGGACATTCGCTGTATCGTCCTCACAGGATCAGGCACGGAATCTTTCTGCGCAGGCGCGGATATTTCGGAATTTGAAGCCAATAGGTCAAGCGAGGAAGCCGCACACGCCTATGACCGGGCGACCGGGGAAGCCGTCGCCGCGATCACGCGCGCGGACAAGCCCGTTCTCGCGGCCATCCGCGGAACCTGCTTTGGCGGCGGGGTCGCACTTGCAATGGCATGCGACCTGCGCCTCGCCGCTGTTGATGCAAGATTCTGCATCCCGGCTGCCCGATTGGGCGTAGCCTACGGTGTCACGGCAACGGCCAGCCTCTCGGCCAAACTCGGAGCATCATTGGCCGCAGAAATGCTTTTGACAGGTCGGGTTTATTCAGCTCATGAGGCCCTTATGAACGGCCTGGTACACCAGGTTGTTCCCGTTGCAGACTTTGAGACAGCCCTCGCCGGATATGCCGGCGTCATCGCAGGCAACGCACCGCTGTCCCTCGCCGCATCCAAGCGCGCCATAAGGGCAGCCCTGACAGGCGAAGTGTCAGATCGTTCAAACGCAGATGACGCAGCCCGCGCCTGCGCGCGCAGCGCTGATTATGCAGAAGGCCGCCGCGCATTTGCGGAAAAGCGCAAGCCGCGCTTCAATGGCAATTGACTGGAAGGCTCAGGTAACAGGGAAGGACAGAACATGCAGTTGAAGGATCAGGTCGCTATCGTCACGGGATCGGCAACAGGCATTGGCGCAGCATGCGCGGAGCGCCTCGCCGCACTCGGCGCGCGCGTGGTCGTCAATTGCACGAAATCCATAGCCGAAGCCGAAGAAACGATTGCACGCATCCGCAAGGCTGGCGGCGAGGCGCTGCTTGTCCAGGCCAACGTCGCCGAGGACGCCGATTGCCGCCGCATGGCAGCGCAAACCATCGAAAAATGGGGCCGCATCGATATTCTGGTGAACAATGCCGGCACGACGCGCTTCGCCGACCACCAGAAGCTCGACCTGCTGAATGCGGATGACTTCATTGCTATCTATCGCGTCAACGTCATTGGCGCTTACCAGATGATCAGGGCCTGCGAACCGCACCTGAAGGCATCCGGCTTCGGTCGCGTCGTCAACGTCTCGTCGATTGCCGGCGTCCTGGGCGTTGGATCATCGATCGCCTACGCAGCCTCGAAAGGCGCCCTGAACACGATGACAAAGTCTCTCGCGCGCGCATTGGCCCCCGAGATCCGTGTGAACGCCGTCTGCCCGGGCTTTGTCGGAACACGCTGGTTTGCCAATCAGTTCGGCCCCGAGGCCTATGCACGCATCGTCGAGCACAATACCAACGCCGTACCCCTGCATCGCGCAGCGACCGCAGAGGATGTTGCAGAGACCGTCGTGTTCTTCAGCGGCGAGGGGACGCGCCATGTCACCGGCGAAACGCTTCTCATTGACGGCGGACATCATCTGGCGATCGCTGGCGTCGTTCGCCGCTGACACAAATATCGAAACGCATCGTTTCGATACGGGCGATGCAAATGCCACACCGTGTGACTTTCACGGGCGAAGACTATCGCCACGCGCGACATGAGGCACACTGGCGCAGGTGTCACCTGATTCGCACTGAAAGGACACAGATGCGCGGCACTGTGGCATCCAGGAAACGCCAGATTAAGGCCTTGTCAACCACCGAGGTGGTTGTGTGAAGCGCAACTCCAAAGGTCCGGACCATGGAAACGGCGGAGGGCCGCCTAACAGCTTCAGCGGCATCGCAAGAGAGTTTCTTCAGAACGAAAGCACGAGGTAAAGAATGAAGACGAGCATGATCAAGTCAGCAGCGCTGGGTGTCCTTGCGATGTCCTGCATTGCGCCGGTTGCCCAGGCGGCGGACGCCTCGGGACCGTTCTCGGGCGGCGTGGCGCTCACATCCGATTATCGGTTCCGTGGCGTAAGCCAGTC
>JBEIFU010000047.1:0-14074 GCA_040382295.1 Alphaproteobacteria bacterium | reverse complement strand
CGGCCATCGTCACAGCCTCCTTCGACAACACCGCCCGGATCCGGGACGCAAAAACAGGGGTCGAGCGCGCGGTCCTCAAGGGGCATGAGACGTGGGTCAATAGCGCCGCGTTTTCACCCGACGGCACTTCCATCGTCACAGCCTCCGGCGACAACACCGCCCGGATCTGGGACGCAAAAACAGGGGCCGCGCGCGCGGTCCTCAAGGGGCATGAGCGTGGGGTCACAAGCGCCGCGTTTTCACCCGACGGCACGGCCATCGTCACTGCCTCCTTCGACCAGACCGCCCGGATCTGGGACATGTCGCTCTTTGCCAAGCCCCTGGCCGAGCGGATCCGGGATGCCTGCGCGCGGCTTGAGGAGACTGGCGCCTTCGCGTTCACGGCGCTCGAGCAGGAGCGCGACAGTCTCAGAGGCCGCGATGCCGATCCCTGCAAGCGGCAGGGCATGCTTTCGGCGGCGTGGTGGCGGAAGGCTTACTTCAGCTGGTGGTAGTTTCGGTGACAGTGCACTAAACCCCCATCCGTCAGCCGACGCCTGACGGCGCCGGCTGCCACCTTCCCCCGCTAACGCGGGAGAAGGGCAATACGATTGAGATTGCCTCCACCTTACATTGCCCTTCCCTCGCGTCAGCGGGGGAAGGTGCCCCGACGCGACAGCGGCGGGGCGGATGGGGGGCGGGTTACGATCAGAGGCTTTCGGGGGCCAGTGTCAGTTCGAGGCCGTCGAGGTCGTCGTTGAGGCGGATCTGGCAGGCGAGGCGAGAGTTGTCGTGGACGGCGACGCCGAAGTCGAGCATGTCGATTTCCTGCTGCTGGGCCTGTGGCAGGCGGGATTCCCAGGCTTCGGCCACGTAGACGTGGCAGGTTGCGCAGGCGCAGGCGCCGCCGCATTCGGCGGCCATGGGCAGGTTGGCGTCGCGGATGACTTCCATGGCGGACCAGTCATCGCGCCCCTTCAATTCATGGACGACGCCGTTGCGGTCGGTGACGATCAGCTTCATGCCACACCCAGTTTCTTCTGCAGGCTTGAGGAGGAGGTCGTGTACTGGAAGCGGAGCTTCTCGTCGGGCCGGCAATAGCGGAAGGCCTTCTGCGCCATGAGCGCACCTTCGTGGAAGCCCGAGAGGATCAGCTTGAGCTTGCCCGGATAGGTGTTGATGTCGCCGATGGCGAAGATGCCGGGCACGCTGCTCTCGAAGGTGCCTGTGTCCACCGGGATCAGGTTTTCATGCAGGTTGAGGCCGAAATTCGCCACGGGGCCGAGCTTCATCGTGAGGCCGAAAAAGGGCAGCAGCGCGTCGCAGGGCAGCGTGACGTCGCCGCGCTCCTTGCTGCTGATCGTGATCCCGCTGAGGGTGCCGTCGGTGCCCTGGAGCGCCTTGATGCTGGCGACGATGAACTCCATCTTTCCCTCGGCCACGAGCGCGCGCATCTTGTTGACGCTGTCGGGGGCGGCGCGGAAGCCGTCGCGGTGGTGGATGAGGGTGAGCTTGCGCACGATCGGCTGGAGGTTCAGCGCCCAGTCGAGGGCGGAGTCGCCGCCGCCTGCGATGACGAGCGTGCGGTCGCGGAAGGTGTCCATCCGGCGCACGGCGTAGAAGACCGAGGTGCCTTCATAGGCCTCGATGCCGGCGATGGGCGGGCGCTTGGGCGTGAAGCTTCCGCCTCCGGCGGCGATGACGACGCAGCGCGCGGTGATGCGCGTGCCGGCGTCGGTCGTCACGGTCCAGCCGTCGCCCGCCTTCTCGAGACGCTCGGCCATCTGGCTGAAGTGATAGGTCGCGTTGAATGGCCTGATCTGGGCGAGCAGGCGATCGGTCAGCTCCTGCCCCGTCACCTCCACGAGGCCGGGAATGTCGTAGATGGGTTTTTCGGGATAGAGCTCGGTGCACTGGCCGCCCGGGCGGTCGAGGATGTCGACGAGATGCGCCTTGAGGTCGAGCAGGCCGAGCTCGAATACCGCGAACAGGCCCGTGGGGCCTGCGCCGATGATGACCACGTCGGTCGTGTGCTCGGTTCCGGGCGGGGCAACCGCAATCGACATTTCACTTCTCTCTTTTGTGATTCAAATTATTATGTATCTATTACCTGTGAATTAGATCAAGTACCAGAGGCCGCGTCGTCACGGCCTGCGCGGTGCGCGTCCGCATGACGCGTTGCCGGTCATGGGCCGACCCGCCATATCCGCAATCGGTCGGCGAAAGACAAGAGGGATGACTGCGATGAAAACGCACGAGGCTGACCGCGAGGGCGTGGCGGCGACAGACTGCGCCAGCATGGCCGATGTCCGGCGCGAGATCGATCGTGTCGACCGTGCCCTTGTGCGGCTGCTGGCCGAGCGGCTGACCTATATCGAGCGCGCGGGGCACATCAAGCCGACGCGCAGCACGGTGCGCGACGAGGATCGCATTCGCGACGTGCTGGCGAAGGTAAACGTGGCTTGCGAGATCGAGGGCTTTCCCTATGCCATTGCCGAGCCCGTGTGGCGGCAGTTGATGGAAGGCTGCATCGCGCATGAGTTCGTGGTGTTCGATGGACGCGACACAAGCCGCGCGAAGATCGCCAGCGCCTGAGGGGGCGATCCATGCATCGCAACGTGCTGTTCATCACGGCGGACCAATGGCGCGGCGACTGCCTGTCGGCGCAGGGGCATCCGGTCGTCCGCACGCCCAACCTGGACCTGCTGGCGCGCGAGGGCGTTCTGTTCGCCAGCCATGTCTGCAATACGGCGCCCTGCTCGCCGGCGCGTGCGACGCTGCATACGGGGCTCTATCAGCATAATCACCGCGTGGCGATGAATGGTACGCCGCTGGACCGTCGGCACACGAACTGGGCGCTGGAGGCGCGCGCGGCAGGACACGACCCTGCCCTGATCGGCTACACCGACCAGACCCCGGATCCGCGCGATGTTGCCGAGGATGATCCGCGCCTGACGACCTACGAGAACGTGCTGCCCGGGCTGAACCCGATTGCACATGTGGGGATGGACAGTCCTGGTCCGTGGGCGGACCATCTGCGGGCGCGGGGCTACCGGCTGCCCGATCCCGAGCGGTTCGTCATCTGGATGCGCGAGAGCGGGCCTGACTATGAAGACGGCGCCGAGGTGCCGAAGCCCTGGCTGATCCGGGCCGAGGACAACGACACAACGTGGCATGTCGACCAAGCGATCGATTTCATCAGCGCGAGGCGCGAGCAGGGCTTCATGCTGCACCTGTCGCTGCTCAGGCCGCATCCGCCGTGGATCGCTTCAGAGCCCTGGAACCGCATGTATGACCCGCAATGCGTGCCGATGCCCTTGCGGGCAGAGAGCCGCGCGGCCGAGGGGCAGCAGCATCCGTGGCTGGCGCATCATCTTTCCCATCCGCTGCACGCCGCGCCCGATGACCTGCGCCAACTCCAGCGCATGCGGGCGGTCTATTACGGGCTGATGAGCGAAGTGGATGCAGGCCTTGGGCGCCTGTTCGCGCATCTGCGGAAGGAAGGGCTCTGGGACAATACGCTGATCGTCTTCACCAGCGACCATGGCGAGCAGCTGGGTGACCACTGGATGCTGGGGAAGGCCGGCTATTTCGATGAGTCGTTCCATGTGCCGCTGATCATCCGCGATCCTTCGGCGGCCGCGGACGGCACGCGCGGGCGGGTGGTCGAGGCCTTCACCGAGCATGTCGACATCATGCCGACGCTGCTGACACACATGGATCTTCCGGTGCCGCCACAGTGCGACGGGGCGGCGCTGCAGGCCTTCCTGAGGTCAGCGGGGCCTCAGCGCTGGCGGACGCATGCGCACTGGACCTATGATTTCCGCGACGCGAGCTTTGACGGGCCAGAGCAGGCGCTAGGGCTGACGCTGCACCAGTGCAACCTGGCTGTCATCCGCGACCGGCGCTTCAAGTATGTGCATTTCGCGGGGCTTGAACCGCTTCTTTTCGACCTTGCCAGCGATCCCGGTGCCTTCGTCAACCTGGCGCGCAGCGAGGCACACCGGGCCGTTGCCCTTGACTATGCGCAGGCGCTGATCTCGTGGCGGCTAAGGCATGAAGACCAGACGCTGACGCACATGATGGCAAGCAGGCAGGGGCTGCTGAGCCGCCCTGCCCCGCGCGCCTGATCAGATCAGGTTGATGCGCATGTTGTCGCGCGCGACCACGCAACCATTCCATGCGGCGAGGGCGTGGGCTTCGAGTTCCTCCATGAAGTGATCCTCGTGATCGGGATCGTGGTGGAAGATCGCCAGCCGCCGTACGCCTGCCGCCTGGGCGAGGCGCATGCCTTCCTGCCATGTCGAGTGGCCCCAGCCTCGTTTGGACGGGAACTCGGCATCGGTGTAGGTGCAATCGTAGATGAAGAGGTCGGTGCCCTCGATCAGGGCCAGGATCTTCTGGTCTGGCTGGCCGGGCGTGTGCTCGGTGTCGGTCACGTAACAGACGGACTTGCCCTGATAGTCGATGCGATAGCCGGTGGCGCCGTCGGGGTGGTTCAGAGGCGTCGTGCGCACGCGTATATCGGGCGCAATGTTGAAGCTGTCGCCGCTGCGGAAATCCACGAACTCGATCTGGGCCCGCATGATGTCGATCGGCACGGGAAAGAACGGGTGGGTCATCTGACCGGCCAGGACGGTCTGGATGTTGAGCCCCGTGTCGAGGTGGCCAGCCATGATACGAAAACGATGGCCGGGGCTGAAGGCAGGTTCGAAGAAGGGAAAGCCCTGAATGTGGTCCCAGTGCGTGTGCGACATGAGAACGGTTGCCTCGCGCAGCTGGCGGCGCATGAACCACTTGCCCAGGTTGCGCACGCCCGTTCCGAGGTCGAAGATGACCCGGCGACCGCCCATGGCTACTTCCACGCAGCTCGTGTTGCCTCCATAGGCCAGATGGTTCGGGCCTGGACAGGCGACCGTGCCACGCGTGCCCCAGAACTTGACCTTGAAGCCCATCTTTCCTTCCTGACTTCCGAGAAGTTGCACTCTAGCGGTGGCGAACCGTCCGTGTGCGTACGAGTTGGCGGAGTGTGACCGCTGTCACACCCTTTTCCCCGTCAAAGAGGATTATCCTGAACGTAGCGGCTGGCCTGCTCGATGGCCAAGCGCAGCGGCTCCAGCCGCGACCTGTCAAGGATGGCGAGTTCGGCGGCTGCGGCTGCGTCCGCCACGGCAAACGCGCCCACGCCGCGGGCCGAGCCTTTGAGAAGATGCGTGAGCTCCTTCCATGTCTTCGCGTCGCTCGCCGCCTCGAGGGCCGAGAGGACTTCGCCGGTCTGTTCGGTGAACAGCTGCAGGACTTCCCGCATGACGTCCTCGCTGCCAGCGGCCTGCGTGCGCAGGTGCGCGTAGTCCACGGCTGCGGTGCCCGGTGCCGACATGTCTTGCCCTCCCTTGATTGCGCGCGCGAGCCTAAGGGCAAGGACCGACCAAGTCGTTAACTCTGGCGGTCAGAAGGGTAGCCAGCTGCCCGGGAAGGGTGAGACGCCGAAAACGAGGTGATGAGTGAACATCACGGCGAGGAACACGAGGATCGCCACAAGCTGGCGCCAGCCCAGGAGCTCGGACACGACGAGACGATTGCGGCCTTCGAGAATCGCTGCAAGCGGGATGTTGGAGCTGGCTGCAGCAAAGCCACGCCATTCTGGCTGATCCCGGCGCTGCCGCTTGGCGTCGATCGAGAAGGTGCCGAGAACGGCGAGGATGAGGAATGTGCCGAAGAACAGGGCGGAGGCCACGTCGCCATTGGCGGCCAGATGGAACCCTGCCCAGATGGCAACGCCCCAGAGGAAGGGGTGGCGCGTGATGCGCAACATGCCCGTCACGATATCCGGACGGCTGGCCATCGACGCCTGGCCGACCGCGGTGGGGTTTGGTGCGAGCAAGCCGGGAATGACAAAGAGAAAGGCGATCAGCATCACGAGGCCGCCTGCGTGACGCAGGCCTTCGCCGAGGTCCCATAGAAGCGGGTTGTCGCCGCGCAGGGCTGCGTTGTAGCTCGCGGCCATCCAGACGATGCCGCCAATGCTGGCGAGGGAAAAAAGTCCCATGTAGGGGCCTTCGCCGATCGAGGCCACGATCGCGTCGCGCCAGCGTGTCCCGGAGACGAGCAAATGGATCAGCAGGAAGAAAGCGCTTGAGAGGATCAGTTGCTCCATGTCGGAAGGCTCCCGTGTTGCCGGATCGCATGATAGCGCCGAATGGGGGCAAGGGATCGTCTCTGATCTGCGCTCGAGCAGGCGCCCCTTCTAATTGAGTACGCCTCGTCTCTTAACTTTCCGATGCACCTACCTTGTGCGGCTGCTGGGGTATCGATCCACAAACTGTTGCGTTGCCGCGCGTGTTGGTTCGTGCGCGCGGCCCACGAAAATGGTAATTCCATCGTTAATTCGCCCCCCGTCCCCAGAGGGTCCTGCATGCAGCGCGTCCAGCCAGCGGATATCCGCCCCCATCTTGACATTCCCCTGAGAGCGCCGACCCCGGGTGGTGCGGAGACGCTGGAGCTGCGCGATCCCTTGCCGGAGCCGGGCGCGCGCGTTGAAGCCCGGTCGCCCGTGGCGGAGCGCCCTCCCCTGCCCCAGCGCCGTGACCGGCGTGCGGTGTCGCCGTTCCAGGCGGCCTTCCTGTTCAGCGCGTTCTGGCTGGCGGCGCTTGGGGCCTATGGCGTGGGCCTCCTCGGTCCGTCTGCCGCCAGCGCCATGTCCCCGGAATGGATGTTTGGGGTGGCCGCGGTTGCCGTCATTCCCGTAGCGCTGGTGCTGTTTGCGGCTCTGGTGATGACAGAGGCGCGCGGCCTGCGGCAGCAGGCTCTTGCGTTGTCGACTTCGACCCAGAATCTGCTGCGGCCTGACGAACATGCGGCGCGCAACGTGCAGCGGTTGAGCCATGCGATCAAGCGCGAGCTTGATCAGCTGACGACGGCCATCGATGCTGCGTCGCGGCGGCTATCGGCCATCGAGAGTTCCGCGAATGAGCGGATCGCCCTCATCGAGCGGACGGCGACGGCAGCACAGGAGCGGGTGGAAACTGCCACCGGCAAGCTGGGGACGGAACGCGAGAAGCTTGCGCAGTTCACGCAGGCCCTGGATTCGGTCGTGCTGGCGGCGTCGGAAACCCTGACCACGCGGCTGCAGGATGCGCGCGCGGCTGTTCGCACAGCCAGCGAAAGCCTGCACGCAGAGCACAATGCGATCGCGGGACTTGTCTCGACGCTGCAGTCGGCCTCGCACGCCGTGTCGAGCAAGGCGCTCGAGACCAGCCAGGAGCTGGAGCGCCAGGCGCAGCGTCTGGACTCGGCGTCGGAGGCGGCGGCCGCTCGCTCGGAGCAGGTGCTGCTGCGGCATGAACGGCAGCGCGCGGCCTTTGCCGAGACGATTGATCGGCTGAAGCAGGAAAACGATCACATGGCGCGCGCGATCGACTTCCAGCGCGAGGGCATGAACAAGCTGTTGCAGGCCATGGCGGAGGAAACGCGCAAGATCAGCACGCTGACCAGTGACGGCGCGCGCTGCCTTGAGGAAACATCCGCAGGGATGGCCATGCGCATCATGGAGACAACCAAGCTGTTTGCCCGCGAGTCGGACAAGCTGCGGACGTCGACCGAGTTGACGATGTCTGGGCTCGAGCAGGCCGTGCAGAGCATCAAGGTCGCCGGCGACAGCTCGTTCGATGCTGCGGGGCGGCTGGGGTCGGTGCTGGTGGGGCTGCGCGATACAGCGGCGGGTGCCTCGCAGCAGATCGAGGCCAATGTCGGCCGCCTGTCGAAGATGCTGGGCGAGATGCCCTCCGAGGCGGCGCATCATGTGAAGCTGCTCAGCCAGATGATCGATCAGCAGGCGCGCAGCATGCAGGCGCTGAATGCGCGCGTTGCGGCGGCCTTCGATCGCGTACAGGGCATCGAGCTTGCGCGCGGGCCCTCGATCCAGCCGGGCGAGCAGGCAAGCCCGGCGCCGCTGCTTCTGGTGCAACCGGCGCAAGCCAGCACCCCGGCGCCGGCCGTTCGTTCCAAACCGTCGCTTGCGACGGTGCCGAGCGTCGCGGAGCGTGCGCCCGACGCGGGCGGGCCCGTGGCACCGCAGGCCGGTTATGCGCAGAACCGGGGGGCCGCGCCCTCGCTGCCGGAGCGTCCCGCCCCCACGCAGGAAGGGCCGGAGAACCGGGGCTGGCTCAACATGGCGCGCCGGCTCGTGCGTCCGGCGTCGGAGGATGGCGATGGCGTGGGCGAGGAACGCGGCAACTGGGACATGAAATCGCTGCTGGCGGCTGCCGAAACGAAAGAGGCTCCCGAGCGGCGTGCTGCGGCTGGTCCGGCTCCTTCGTCCGGACCGCAGTTCAAGGCGGACCCGCGGGAAATCAGGCAGATGGAACATGTGGCTCCCCGCCAGCCGGCACCGCAGCTTGCCCCACCGCAGGCCCCGCGCGCGGCCGCCACGCCAGCGCCTGCCAACCCCACGCCGGCGCGCCACATGATGGAGACGCTGCAGGCCATTGCCATCGATCTTTGCCGTTTCCTGGAAGACGATCCGCCGAACGAACTGCTCAAACGCTATCGCAATGGCGAGCGCAACGTGTTTGCGCGGCGACTCGCCGGGTCGCTGGGGTCCGAGCAGCAGGAGATGATCGGGCAGAAATATCGTTCTGACCGGGAATTCAGGGACACGGTGGATCGCTATGTGCAGCAGTTCGAGGCCCTGCTCGAGATGACCGCGCGCAATGACCGGGACAATGTGCTTGTCGAAACCTATCTGTCGTCGCAGACGGGCAAGGTCTACATGACGCTGGCGTCGGCCATCGGTCGCCTGTCCTGACGGCTGGCTGCTGCCAAAGACAAAGGGCTGGAACCCGCGGTTCCAGCCCTTCTTCATGTCTGTGGGTTTCGCCCGACCGATCGGAAGGGCCCCCTGGGTCCCTAGTTCGCGGGGGCCGCGGCCTTGGCGGTGGCGCGGACGATCTCGCGCTTCAGCTTGCGGGCCCGCTCGGAGAGCGTGTCGTCGCGCAGCTTGATGATGAAGGCGTCGAGGCCGCCATTGTGGTCGATCGAGCGCAGGGCATGCTTGGAAATGCGCAGGCGCACGCTCCGCTCGAGCTTGTCGGACATGAGGGAGACCTCGGACAGGTTCGGGCGGAACTTACGCTTGGTCTTGTTGTTGGCGTGGCTGACATAGTGTCCGCTCAAAACCGCCTTGCCCGTGAGTTCGCAACGCCGTGCCATCGAAGTCGTCCTGCCGTTCAGATCGTTAATGCGCGCAGCGAAACTGCGCATGAAGCGCGGACGTATAGTTGAGGCGGCGGGGGATCGTCAAGGTTTTGGGAAGGCTTTCGACAGGATCCTGCTGGCGGCTGCGGCCGGGGTGACCTGCCCGGCTGCGACCATTTTCTCGAGATCCTGGATCTCGCTTGCAAGGGCTGCGCGGCCGCGCAGCTGGGAAACGAGGCCTTCCTTGAGTTCGCTCCAGAACCAGGCGAGGCGCTGAAGCTGCCGGTGGTCGTCCCACTGGCCGGTCTGCTTCAAATTGGCGCAAAAGCGTTCGACATGGCTCCAATACTCGGGAATTCCGCCGCCGGTCGGGCTGGAGACAAGCCCAACCTCCGGGTGCCAGCCCCTGAACCTCGGGCGCATGAAATGCAGGGCCGCGGCATATTCGGCGGCGGTGCGGTGTGCCGCGTGCAGGAGGTCGCCGTCGGCCTTGGTTACCAGCGCGATGTCGGCGAGCTCCATGATGCCGCGCTTCATGCCCTGCAGCTCGTCGCCTGCCGATGGCGAAATCAGCAGGGTGAAGACGTCCACCATGTCGGCAACGTCGGTTTCGGACTGGCCGACGCCGACCGTCTCGACAATGACCACGTCGAAGCCGGCGGCCTCGACGAGGACGAGCGACTCGCGGGTGCGCCGCGCCACGCCGCCGAGGGTGGTCCCGGCCGGCGAGGGCCGGATGAAGGCCTGCGGACTCTGCGCCAGCGCCGGCATGCGCGTCTTGTCGCCAAGGATCGAGCCGCCCGAGCGCTGGGATGAGGGATCGACCGCCAGTACGGCGACCCTGCTGCCGCGCGCGATCAACCATGTTCCCAGCGCTTCGATGAAGGTTGACTTGCCGACGCCCGGGGCGCCCGACAGGCCGATGCGGATGGCCCGACCGGCCTGCGGAAGGGCGGCATTGGTGAGATGCTCTGCCACCTCCTGGTCGTCGGGCCGGACCGATTCAACCAGGGTAATCGACTTGGCCAGCGCCCGCCGGTCGCCCGATACCAGTTTCTGGAGCAGGCTTTGGCTGGCGTCCTGCAATGATGATGACGAGTTCATGTTGTCCGTGACGATTGGCGCTTGATGATTACGCTCTTGTTCCGCCACAATTCAACCAAGGTGACGGGGCAGAAGTGCTCGACGGGCCGGGGCCAGGCTGCCATTGTCATCCGGAACTGAAGAGGTTGAGTTGCCCATGTTCACGCGTTTCCTGTTCGCCACCAGCCTTGCACTCGTGCCTGCCCTCTCGCCCGGGGTTGCCCACGCGGAACGCGCGGCCACGGCGCCTGAGCAAGACACGGCCGGCCCGTCGAGCACGCTGCAGCTTGTGTGGCAGGTTTATCTGGGTGGCTTCAATCTGGGCAATATCGGCCTGAAGGCCAGCTTCAGCGGCAATGGCTATTCAGCCGTGTCGCGCCTGAAGACGGCGGGGGTCGTCAACTCGTTCTACGAGGCGGTGATCGATGCATCGACGGTCGGGCTGGTTGCGGGGCAGAGCCTGCAGCCCACCAAGTACAACTCGAACACCGTCAACGAGAAGATGTCACAGAAGGTCGACCTGACCTATTCGGCGGCCGGGATCGATCTTTTCGCCGAGCCGGCTTACAACACGGACCGCTTTCCGGTCAGCGCGGAACAGAAGCGCGGAACGCTCGACCCGCTGTCGGGCATCGTCTATGCGCTGTCGGGCGTCTCGCGCTCGACGGCCAAGCCCTGCGGGGATACGGTGCGCGTGTTCGACGGGCGGCGGCGCTATGATATCGACCTGAAATTCCAGGGACAGGAAAAGCTCAAGTCCGACGAGGGCTATTCGGGCGCGGCGATGCGCTGCACCATCACCTACAGGCAGATCGCCGGGTTCAAGCCCAATATCAACAAAGGACGCACCCTGCCGACGATCACGGTCTGGTTTGCGAATCTCGAGGGCGCGGCGGGTGGTCCCATCCAGGCTTTTCATGTGCCGGTGAAGATCATGACCGAGACGCCTTATGGCGTGGCGCTGGCCCATGCCCGCAAGATCACCGTCGACGGCACGGCGAAGTCGAACTGATCCGGCGCACGCCGGGGTCACGCGGCAGTCACTGTCCTGCCCTGAAGCCTGCCATTTCACGACGGGTGGCAACTCCAGCAGATGCGGCCCAATGTTTTTCTTTGCCCATTGCCGTCGGTGGCAGAGAATCCATGACATGTGATTCGTCCCTGAACCATCGACGCTCCCGGTTTCATGTCATTTTCGAGGGTCCTCAAGCGCACCGACCAGTTGCTTCGCCGCTGGGCTGAAGAGCCGATCGGGGTTGCGGTACCGTTCCTCGCGTTCCTGGCCGTCTGGCTGCCGCCGCAGATGCCCGACATGTTCGCCGGCATGGAGGTGGCCTGGGGCTGGGCCTATCTCTGGCGCCCTTTCCTTTTTGCGTTCGCTGCGATGCTGCTTGGCCTCAGCGCCTGGTTCTGGACACGCGCGGCGCTGACGGCGCAGCGCGCGCATGGCGAGACCGATACGGTGCGCCTGTTACGGGGACGGGGTGATGGCATGTCTGCTGCGCAGGTCGCCAGCAATCTCATGCGGCGGCATCGTGATGCGGCAGACGATCACGAGGCGTGGAGCCATGAGTGGGCGCCGCGCATCGCACTGCTGGCGGCGGGTGGCATCACGCTGCTTCCGGTCCTGTTCCTGCTGGATGGCGGGCGGCTGCTTGATCTCGAGCAAAGCCGAACGACGCTGGGGCTGATCGGCATGGAGCTGATGAGCTTTGGACTTGTCGGACTGCTGTTTGCCTTCGTCGTGCATCGAACCCGCTTCCGCTGGATGCGGGCCTTCAAAGCGCCGGCCTGGATGATGCGATACCGCTCGACACGCATTCTTGCCTGCGCGCCCTTCGGCTGGCCGTTTGCCGTTCTGTCCCTGGCCTGCAGCCTCGCGGCGCTGGGGTGTCTCGTCTTCCGGCCCGAATGGCTCATCGGGATCGATGCCCCGACGACGGCAATCGCGTCGCTGGCATTTGCCGTTGGCCCGCTTGTCATTGCGCTGGCGCTGTTCCGCGGGGCAATCACGCAGGTCTTCCATGTGCTGCACTGGATCGGACATCGCGGACGCAGGCAGGCCATGATTCCCGGGGAGCGTCACCGCGTAAAGCGGATGAGCAATGCCCTGGGGACGATTGCGATGCTGGCGTGGTTCCTGTCCCCACCCTGGGTCATGGAAAAGCACCCTGTTCCCCTTGCGGCCACGCGCGTCATCGAACCCGTCGGGGCGGGCGACTGCAGCGCGCAACCTATCGGCGCTGCGTGCAGGCCGAGCCTGAAGACTGCCTTGCGGGACTGGGCCGCCTCACGCCGCCACGGGGCGATGAGCGACCAGAGGCTGCCGGTGATCATCGTTGCAGCGGAGGGCGGCGCCAGCCGGGCCGCGGCATGGCTGCTGGCGTCGCTGCGCATGCTCGATCACGAGACGCATGGCGATGCGGGGCGCTACCTGTTTGCGATCAGCGGGGTCTCGGGTGGAAGCCTGGGAGCGGCGAGCTATGTTCGCCTGGTTGCTGCCCATGGCGATGCGCAAGGCAAGCTCGACTGGAACCACGCGCAGGTGCACGAGAGCCTGCGGGCGCTGTCGACCAGCGATCTTCTGTCGGTCACCATCTCGACCTATTTCCTCAGCGACCTGTTCGGCAGCCTGATCGGCCCGGCCTGGACGGCGAGCGGCGTTCCCGACCGCAATGCCGCGCTGGAACTAGCCTTCGATCACCTGTGGCGCCAGGGAGGGTTCCGCCTTCCTGACGGCGTGCCGTCGTCCCTGGTGGCCTTCTACGACGAGATGGCGCGGCGGCGGGTGGGCGAGGCTTCCCTGGCACACCTGATGCTGAACGGAACGGATGTCACGACGGGCCGGCGCATCCTTACATCTTCCATCCGCACGACGGCCGACATCGATCACTTCCCGGACAGCGGCGACTTCATCAAGCTGACCAACCGCGATGTGTCGCTGGCGACAGGTGTCACGAACTCTGCACGTTTTCCCTTCGTGTCCCCGGCGGGACGCTTTTCCAGCGTGACGGAGGGGCGAGACTACCAGATCATCGATGGTGGCTATTTCGAGAACTATGGTGCCCGCACCGCCTGGGAGCTGGCACGTGCGATCGAGGACCTGAACAGTGCCGATCCAACGCTGAACGTGGTGCCCGTGATCGTCATCGTGTCGAATGACCTCGAGGCCGATCAGCCGCCGCGCCTCGTCGACGGACAATGCCGCACGCAGCTCGGTGATATCCGGACAGACGGGTCGCAAGTCACTGTCCGCTGCGATGAGCCTGCTGTCGACCAGACATGCGCGGAGACACCGCTTGCCGTGGCCGGGTTTCGCGCAAGTGCCCAGGGCCGATCGTTCGTGCCACAGTCGGTTGCGCCGTTCCTTGGCCTCGCCTCTACCCGTTCATCGCACGGACGCGATGCGCTGAACATCGTGAAACGGGATTTCTGTCGCCCGCCGCCTGGCGTGCGTGATGTGCCACGGGTTCGCATGTTTCATATCGCGCTGCCAAGACCTGAACGGGCCCGGGCTGAGTCTGCGCCGATGAACTGGGTGCTGAACGCCGATGCCTGCCGCTACATGATGAATGCTGCGCCATGGCTTGCCTTCAACCTCGGTCAGGCGCGCAAGCTGGACGCAACGCTTGCAGCGATCGCGCGACGGGCGCCTGCGCCGCCGGGCGAGGCACCAGTACCCGTCAACTGCGGAAGATGACGAGGACGCGCTGCGTCAGGCGCTCAGCGCACGCTCGTCGGGATCGGCTGCCTCCGGGAAGGGGAACGTCGCCGCCGGTGAGGAGGCGCCCGGGTCGATGGAAGCGGCGGCGTCCAT
>JBEIFU010000046.1:0-14079 GCA_040382295.1 Alphaproteobacteria bacterium | reverse complement strand
TGGGGGAACAGGCGCAGGACCTTCGCGCGCTTCTGGAAAGCCTGCGTGAGGATGAGCAGCGCCCGCTGATCAGAGGCCGTGGTCCTGCCGTTGTCGGGCAGATCGCTGCAGCCGGCGCCGCGCAACCCGTGCCACTGGAGCGGTTGCGCGGCAGGCTGCGATGGCCGGCCAATGGACAACTCACGGCGCGCTTCGGCGGCGACGACGGCAACGGCGGACGCCTGAAGGGCGTTTACCTCGAAACGAGGTCGGGATCGGCTGTCACATCTCCCTGCGATGGCAAAATAATGTTTGCCGGCACCTTCCGCGGCTATGGCCAGATGTTGATCATTGCCGCCAACGGTGGCTATCATATCGTGTTGGCAGGGTTGACCAATGTCGATGGGGTGGTAGGACAGGTTCTGCTCGCTGGCGAACCGCTTGGCCGAATGGGCGCAGCGGTGTCCTTGAGACAAGGTGCCGGTGCTGCCCTCAGGGGCACGGCCGGAGAGGACAGCCAGCGGCTTTACATCGAGTTCCGCCGCAATGATGTTCCGATCGATCCGGTGCCCTGGTTCGCGTCGCTGAAGGAAAGGGTAAGCGGTTAATCCATGAAGAAAATTGCTCTGGCTGTCGTGTCCGCAATTGGCGGCGCTGCCGTGACCGTCGTGCTGACGCAGGCGGTTGCCGGTCCCGACACTTATCGACAGCTGAATCTTTTCGGTGACGCCTACGAGCGCGTGAAGAACGATTACGTGCGCGAAACAAAAGATGCAGAGCTGATCGAGGACGCGATCAACGGCATGCTGTCGGGGCTGGATCCGCATTCGAACTATCTCAACCCGAAGAGCTTCTCCGACATGCAGGTGAGCACGCGGGGTGAGTATGGTGGCCTCGGGCTTGAAGTCACGATGGAGGACGGGCTCGTCAAGGTGATCGCACCCATGGACGGGACGCCTGCTGCGCGTGCCGGCATCAAGAGCGGAGACCTGATCGCCACGATCGACGGGATCACGATCCAGGGCATGAGCCTGACGGAAGCCGTGGACAAGATGCGCGGCCCCGTCAATTCGCAGATCAAGATCCAGGTGCTGCGCAAGGGCGAGAAGAAACCGCTGGAGTTCCTCATCACGCGCGCGATCATCCAGGTGGAGAGCGTGCGCTTCAAGGCAGAAGGCGAAGTTGCCGTCATACGCATCACGACCTTTACCGAACAGACCGAGGAAGGGCTGGACAAGGCGCTTCAGCAAACCCGTGCAAAGATCGGATCGAAGCTGAAGGGCGTGGTGCTGGACCTGCGGAACAATCCCGGGGGCCTGCTGGACCAGGCCGTGTTTGTTTCCGACGCTTTTCTGGAGACCGGCGAGATTGTTTCGACGCGCGGGCGGCGGGCAAGCGACACGCAACGCTACAGTGCCCGCAGCGGACAGATTTTTTCCGGCGTGCCCATTGTTGTCCTGATCAACGAAGGATCGGCTTCGGCGTCGGAGATCGTTGCCGGTGCCCTCCAGGACCACCGGCGTGCCCGTGTGATCGGCACGCGCTCGTTCGGCAAGGGGTCGGTGCAGACCGTGATCCCGCTGTCAGGTGGCATGGATGGTGCGCTGCGGCTGACGACAGCGAAGTACTTCACTCCAGCTGGCCGATCGATCCAGGCCACCGGAATCGATCCGGACATCCTGGTGGAGCAGACCGCCGAGTCGGATAGTGAGGCGGAGGCTGGTGCGCGCATGTCGGAGGCGAACCTGCCCAAGCACCTGGACGGCCAGGAGGGAGGGCGCAAGCCCCATGTCGGACCGCGGGTGAGACCCAAGCCCGGCGAGAAGCATGAAGACTTCCAGATGACCTATGCGCTTCGCCTGCTGCGCGGCCAGGAGGTTGTGTCGGCGACGGACAAGCCTGCGCCGGCCCCCGCCAAACCGGCGACCACAAAGGCGAATTAAATAGTTGCTGACCTATGAGTTGATATAACGCCCTGCAGGGGAATCACCCCCTCAGGGCGTTGTTTATTGACCGGCAGACGATGAAATTTCCGCGACTCCCGTTACCGGCCTTTTTTGTGCGCGCGGTGGGGCCTGCCTTGGCCCGCCTGCGGGAAGTGCCGCGCCGGGCCTGGATTGCACTCGGTGTCACGGTCGGCGTCGCCCTGCTCTTCCTTGGCGTGAGCCAGTTGCCGGCGGCAACGCCCTTGCCAGAGAAGAAAGACTCGGTTGTCCGCCTGCAAATCGGGGCCCGCCCGAAACCGCCTGCGACGGGGATGCTCGATCAGCGTGACGGCGCCTCGGCATCGGGATTGCGACCTGCCATGTCGCTTATTGCGGCAATGGGCGCGCTCATTTCGGATCCTGCCTTGATCGAGATGACCAGCGAAGGCCCCCTGCCGCGGATCGGTCCTGATGGACGGACACCGATGGTGGCGTATGGGCGCAAGGTGGACACAAAGGAAACCCGTCCTCGCATTGCCATTGTTGTCTCCGGGCTCGGGATCAGCCCCGAGACCACCACCGCCATGCTTGACGGGCTGCCGCCCGGCGTAACCCTGGGCTTCTCGCCCCATGGTCAGGATCTGCAGGGGCTGGTCTCGCTTGCGCGGGGAAATGGCAATGAAGTGGTGCTGGAGCTGCCGCTCGAACCCTACGATTTTCCGAACACCGATCCGGGACCGAATACGCTTCTGTCTGGGGCGTCGGCGGCCAGTAACGGTACGCGGCTGCGCTGGCTGCTCACGCGCGTCACAGGCTATGCAGGGCTGCTGGGCGTGGAAGGCGGCAAATTCCTGTCGAATGCTTCGGACGTGCGCATGCTGCTTGAGGCTATCAAGGGGCGTGGTCTCTATTTTGCCGATAACGGCTTGAGCGACCAGTCGGTTGCGCGCGATGCGGCCCGTGGGGCTGGCGCCCATTTCGTGCGGGTGGACATCAGGGTCGATGCCAATCCCTCGCGTGACATGATTGCGAAGTCCCTTTTGTCGCTCGAAAAGGTGGCGATGATGAAGGGCTCTGCCGTCGGGCTCACCGCTGTCTATCCTGGCACGGCGGGCCAGATCAGTGCCTGGGCGAATGAACTCGAGCAAAAGGGTTTCGCGCTGGTTCCTTTGTCAGCGCTGCTCAGTCCCCCGCTCCCCTCTTCTTCCGAGGTGAAACCCTCCGAGACAGGTGCGGATGCAAACCCGACGTCGCCCCCGCCGGCTGTACTTCGCCGGTCCGATGACAGTGACGTGGGCCGCGCGAAAGAGGATCCGCCCTTGCACGAGGACGGGGGCAAGCCAAAGCCGGGTGCGGCTCCTGCCAGTGATGCCTTGAAGGGGCCCCGTTCCTGATGTCCGTCGAGCTTCCCTATCGCCCATGCGTGGGCATGATGGTCCTCAACCGGGATGGCCATGTCTTCGTCGGGCGCCGGCTTCACACCGAGGTCAACGAGTCCTGGCAGATGCCGCAGGGTGGCGTCGATGAGGGCGAGGACTTGCGGCAGGCCGCGCTGCGGGAACTCGAGGAGGAGACCGGGATAACCCGGGTCGAAATCCTGGCGGAGACACCTCAGTGGCTGATTTACGACCTGCCCCGGGAGGCGATCGGCATCGCGCTCAAGGGAAAGTATCGTGGCCAGAGGCAAAAGTGGTTTGCGATGCGCTTTCTGGGCACCGACAGGGATGTTGACCTCACGCGGCACAACCACCAGGAGTTCGACGCTTTTCGATGGGTGCCGATTGACGAGCTGGTGCCGATGATTGTTCCCTTCAAGCGTGACGTCTACCGGCAGGTTGTCGAGACCTTCCGCTATCTTGCCCATCCAGCCTGAACTTCAGTCCCCTCGCGAGCCACTTACGTGTCCCAACCTCTTTCCATCGTCATGCTTCATGGTGCGTTCTGCGGCGGTTGGGCGCTGGAGGGGTTTGCGCAGGTCTTCTCGGCGCATGGAGATCGCGTCATTGTCCCGACATTGCGACACCATGACATTGCGCGCGGGCAGCGGCCTGTGCGGGCGCTCGGGACTACAAGCATGCTCGATTATGCCGCTGACATTGCAGCCTTGGTTCGTGAGCTGGAGGCGCCGCCGGTCCTGCTCGGACACTCCATGGGTGGACTGGTAGCGCAGATCGTGGCCCAGCAGGTGCCGGTGCGTGCCCTTGTCCTGCTGGCGCCGTCGGCGCCGTGGGGGACACTTCCCACGTCGCCGTGGGAAGTCATGTCGGCCATGGGGCTCTATCTTGCCGGTCCCTTCTGGCAGAAGCCGCTGCGGCCCGAGGCCTGGATCGCCGAAAGCCATGCGCTGGACATGCTCCCGGCGGCGCAGAGAGAGGCTGTGTTCTCGCGGTTTGTTCCTGAATCCGGGCTGGCGACGTTCGAGATCCTGCATTGGCCTATGGACGTCCGGCGCGCCACCTTCGTTGAAGCGCGCCAGGTGACGTGTCCGGTGCTCTGCGTGGCTGGCGGCCTCGATCGCGTGAACCCTCCGCGGACCGTTGCGTCGATCGCCCGGCGCTATCGAGATCGGGGCGAGTATCGCCTGATCGAGCGCGGCAGCCACTGGCTGATCGGGGAGCCGGGTTGGGAACGCACGGCGAGGATGGTGCGCGACTGGGTTGTGAGCCATCCTACTGCGTCGAGGGACTGAAGCGTTCAGGCCGTAGCGCCGATGCGGCTTGGCGGTCCGTAGCGCCAGACGCGAAAGCGGACGAACTGCCAGAGGGCGCGCCCGACAAACTTGAGAACGCCGGATTCCGGATGGACTCCGACGGCCTTGCCCGTCATGGCTACGGCGCGCTCGATATGAAGCGGCTTGTAGAGGCGGAACATCGCCGACTGGTAGGCATTGTTGCAGGCATTGCGGTCGTAGGGAATGTTCTGTTCCTGGTCGGCAGGCACGTTGGCGCAGTAATAGGCCATCGCCAATTCGTCGTCCTCGGTCTCGGAGACGCGGGTTGCCGCAATCCAGAGGCGCTTCCAGAACCCAGGCTTCTGCTCGGGCTGAACATTCATCAGGTCGTAGAAGAGCCGATAATGGGCAAATTCGTCTGCGGCAATCAGACCGGAGATCTGCTTGAGGACAGGTTCCTCGGTGGAGTCACGCAGGGCGACATAGGCCGAGGAGGTGCCGCACTCGACCACGCAGCGCGCAATCAGCTCGCCGACGCGGCTGCCGCGGACCGAGCCGTCGGCGTTGATGAAATGTGCCGGACGATAGGCCTTGCGGAAGCGGGCGAAGGCTTCATCGAATTTGAAGCTCGGATCGGCCATCTCAGCCCAGCGGCCCAAGGCTTGACCGTGCTGCACTTCCTCGGTGCCCCAGCGGGACAGCGACTTCATCATCCCGGGTTCGTTGGCGAAGACCTTGCGCAGATACTCGACGTAATCAGTGGCATTGTACTCGACGAGCGAGGCCGCCTTGACGAGGCTGACGAGGGCCGGATCCAGTTTCGAGCGATCGAAACGGCTCCAGTCTATGGAGTCGAGGGTCCAGTGCTCACGCATGTCCGTTTTCCCAAGCTGATCGGCATCCCACCCGCCGATTTTTCCAGCATCCTGCTTTCATATAGCAAAGGAGGCGCCTCTCTTCCATGGGAGAGGTCAATCGAGCGTCATATTCCGATGCGCGCGTTAACCCCGGGAAAGGCTCAGTGCAGGGCAGCCTGCAATTCCCGTAAGCGGTCGAGGGTTTCCTGTGCCCGCTCCCGCTTGGTCTCTTCCCTAGCGTCGGCCACGTCTTCTTCCGCGTTGCGAATGCGGGCCTCAAGAGCGGCACGGTCGAGTTCAGCCAATGGCATGGCTTCCTCGGCGAGAATGGTCAGCCCCTTGGGCGTAACTTCCGCGAACCCGCCACGTACAAAAAACTTCTCTCCCGCCCTGCCTTGGGACTGGATGGTGAGGACACCGGGGCGCAAGGCCGTCATCAGCGGAGCGTGGTTGGCCAGAACGCCGAAGTCGCCTTCCGAGCCCGGCACATCGACCTGATCGACCTCGGCCGAGATCAACAGGCGCTCCGGGGAAACCAGATCGAAGTGCAGCTTGCTCATGGATTATCAGGCCGCTTCTGCCGCGAGGCGCTCGGCCTTCTTCACCGCATCCTCGATGGTACCAACCATCAGGAACGCCTGCTCGGGCAGGTGATCGTAATCGCCACGGCACAGGCCTTCGAAGCCCTTCACCGTGTCGGCGATGTCGACAAAGACGCCCGGCGTGTTCGTGAAGACTTCGGCGACATGGAAGGGCTGCGAGAGAAAGCGCTCGATCTTGCGGGCGCGAGCGACGAGGAGCTTGTCCTCTTCGGAAAGCTCGTCCATGCCCAGGATGGCGATGATGTCCTGGAGCGACTTGTAGCGCTGCAGGATGCGCTGCACTTCGCGGGCAACGCGGTAGTGGTCTTCACCAACCACGCGCGGATCGAGAATGCGCGAGGTGGAGTCGAGCGGGTCGACGGCCGGATAGATGCCCTTCTCGGAGATCGCGCGGTTCAACACGGTGGTGGCGTCGAGGTGGGCAAACGAGGCGGCCGGTGCCGGGTCGGTCAGGTCGTCGGCGGGAACGTAGATGGCCTGAACCGAGGTGATAGAGCCCTTGGTCGTGGTCGTGATGCGCTCCTGCAAGGCGCCCATGTCGGTGGCGAGCGTTGGCTGGTAACCCACCGCTGAAGGAATGCGGCCCAGAAGAGCCGACACTTCAGAACCGGCCTGCGTGAAGCGGAAGATGTTGTCGACGAAGAAGAGCACGTCCTGACCCTGGTCGCGGAAATACTCGGCCACAGTCAGGCCGGTCAGGGCGACGCGGGCGCGAGCGCCCGGCGGCTCGTTCATCTGGCCGAAGATCAGGGCGCACTTGGAACCGTCGGTCGATCCCTTCTTGGGGTCCTTGTTGACGTTCGACTCGATCATCTCGTGATAAAGGTCGTTGCCTTCACGCGTACGCTCGCCAACGCCGGCGAATACGGAGAAGCCGCCATGCTTCTTGGCGACGTTGTTGATGAGCTCCTGAATGAGAACGGTCTTGCCGACGCCGGCACCGCCGAACAGGCCGATCTTGCCACCGCGCGAGTACGGCGCGAGGAGGTCAACGACCTTGATGCCGGTGACGAGCATCGAGGCTTCGGTCGCCTGATCGGTGAACTTGGGCGCTTCGGCGTGGATCGGGCGCAGCTCGACGCCCTTCACGGGGCCGGCTTCGTCGATCGGCTCGCCGATGACGTTCATGATGCGGCCGAGCGTTGCCGGGCCGACCGGGATGGAGATGGCGCGACCCGTGTCGACGACATCCTGTCCGCGGACGAGACCTTCGGTCGAGTCCATTGCGATGGTGCGTACTGTGGATTCACCGAGGTGCTGAGCGACCTCGAGAACGAGACGCTGGCCTGCGTTCGTCGTTTCGAGAGCGTTGAGAATCTCCGGGAGCTTGCCATCAAACTGGACGTCGACGACGGCGCCGATGACCTGGGTGACCTTGCCCGAAACCTTGACCGTTGCGTTCATTGCTATGCCTCTTAGAGCGCCTCTGCGCCCGAAATGATTTCGATGAGTTCCTTGGTAATCTGAGCCTGACGCGAACGGTTGTATTTCAGCGTCAGCGCGGCAATCACTTCTCCAGCGTTACGTGTGGCCGAGTCCATCGCGGCCATGCGGGCGCCCTGTTCGGATGCCTGGTTCTCCAGCAAGGCGCGGAAGACCTGAACCGAGACGTTGCGCGGCAGGATGTCGTTCAGAATCTCTGTTTCATCCGGCTCGTAGTCATAGGATGCGCCCTTGAGGTCGGCAGGCTTCGAGCCTGCCGGCATTTCGGCCGGGATCAGCCGCAAGGGTGTCGGGACCTGGCTGATCACCGAGCGGAAGCGGGAATAGAACAACGTTGCCACATCGATTTCGCCGGCCTCGAACATGTCGAGCACCTGGCGAGCGACTGGCTGGGCCTCGGCAAAACCGATGCGGCGAACGCCGGTGAACTCGATCGTGCCAATGATGAGGCTGGCGTAGAGGCGCTTGAGCTGGTCGCGCCCCTTGCGTCCGACGCAGAGTATCTTGACCTTCTTGCCCTCGCGGGTCAGGCGCTCGATGTGCTGGCGCGCGAGCTTGACGATGTTGGTGTTGAAGCCGCCGCAGAGACCGCGATCGGCGGTCATCACCACGAGCAGATGTGTGTCGTCGCGCCCCGTCCCCGCAAGAAGCGGCGGGGCGCCGGGCTGCCCGGCGACGCCGGCTGCAAGGTTGGCGAGCACGCCCTGCATCTTCTCGGCGTAGGGTCGCGCGGCCTCGGCCGCATCCTGCGCGCGCTTCAGCTTGGAGGCGGCCACGAGTTGCATCGCGCGCGTGATCTTGCGCGTGGATTTCACGCTCGAGATGCGGTTGCGAAGGTCCTTTAAGCTGGGCATCTGGGATTACGCGAAGCTCTTGGACACGGTTTCAAGGACGGCCTTCAGTTTGCCTTCGAGGTCGGGCGTCAGCGCCTTCTCCTTGCGGATGCCCTCAAGGATTTCCTTGTGGCTTGCACGAATGGTCTGCAGCAGGGCCTGCTCGAAGGGGCCAACCTTGCTGACGGGAAGCTTGTCGAGATAGCCGCGCGTGCCAGCGTAGATCGAGACCACCTGCTCTTCCACCGGGAAGGGGGCGAACTGCGGCTGCTTCAAGAGTTCGGTCAGGCGCTGTCCGCGGTTCAGCAGGCGCTGCGTCACGGCGTCAAGGTCGGAACCGAACTGCGCGAAGGCCGCCATTTCGCGGTACTGCGCGAGGTCGGACTTCATGGTGCCCGAGACCTGCTTCATCGCCTTAATCTGGGCCGAGGAGCCGACGCGTGACACCGATATGCCGACGTTCACCGCCGGGCGGATGCCCTGGTAGAAGAGTTCGGTCTCGAGGAAGATCTGGCCGTCGGTGATCGAAATCACGTTGGTCGGGATGTAGGCCGAGACGTCGTTGGCCTGGGTCTCGATCACAGGCAGCGCGGTGAGCGAGCCGGACTTGTTGGCTTCGTTCAGCTTGGCTGCGCGCTCAAGCAAACGGGAGTGAAGATAGAACACGTCGCCCGGGTAGGCTTCACGGCCCGGCGGGCGTCGCAGCAGCAGCGACATCTGGCGGTAGGCGACGGCCTGCTTGGACAGATCGTCATAGATGATGACGGCGTGCATGCCGTTGTCTCGGAAATATTCGCCGATCGTGCAGCCTGAGAAGGGAGCCAGGAACTGGAGCGGCGCCGGATCCGACGCGGTGGCGGCGACAACGGTCGTGTATTCCATCGCGCCGAACTGCTCGAGCGTCTTGACGATCTGGGCGACGGTCGAGCGCTTCTGCCCGATGGCCACGTAGATGCAATAGAGCTTCTGCTTTTCGTCGCCGGTGGCGTTGACGGATTTCTGGTTGATGATCGTGTCGAGCGCGATCGCCGTCTTGCCGGTCTGGCGGTCGCCGATGATGAGCTCGCGCTGGCCGCGGCCGATCGGGATCAACGAGTCGACGGCCTTGAGGCCGGTCTGCATCGGCTCGTGCACCGAGCGGCGCGGAATGATGCCGGGGGCCTTTACGTCGACGCGGCGACGCTCGGCGCCGACGATCGGGCCCTTGCCGTCGAGCGGGTTGCCCAGCGGATCGACCACGCGCCCCAGCAGACCCTTGCCGACGGGGACGTCGACGATGGCGCCGGTGCGCTTGACGGTGTCGCCTTCACCGATCTCGCGGTCGGAGCCGAAGATCACGACGCCGACATTGTCGCTTTCGAGGTTCAGCGCCATGCCCTTGATGCCGCCGGGGAACTCGACCATTTCGCCGGCCTGAACCTTGTCGAGGCCGTGGACGCGGGCGATGCCGTCACCGACGGACAGGACCTGCCCCACTTCGCTGACTTCTGCTTCGGCGCCGAAGTTCTTGATCTGGGACTTGAGGATGGCGGAGATTTCTGCGGCTTGGATATCCATGGGAGTGGCCTTAGGCACCTTTCATCGCGCGCTCGAGACGGGCGAGTTTCGATTTGAGGGAGGAGTCGATCTGGCGTGAGCCAACCTTGACGACCAAACCGCCCAGGAGGGACGGGTCGACCGATTCAGTCATTCGGATTTCGCGTTTGATTGATGACTTCAGGGACGCCTGAAGCGCGGCGCGCTGGGCGGGGCTCAATGGCTTGGCACTGGTCACAGCGGCCGATGCCTCGCCCTTGCGGGCCGCGACGAGCGTGTCGAAGGCCGCAACAATGCCCTGCAAGGCGAAGAGCCTGCGCTTTTGTGCGAGGAGGCCCATGAAGTTCCTGGTCAGGGGGCTGACGCCCAGGCGATCGAGAATGGCTGCGATGGCCCTGCCCTGCTCGTCGCGCGAAAACACCGGCGAGCGCACGAAGCGCGCCATGTCGGCGCTGCCCTCGACCAGACCACGGATACGGGCGAGATCCCCGGCCACCGTGTCGAGCGCCTTGGCTTCGTCGGCGAGCTCAAACAGGGCCGTCGCGTAGCGCCCTGCAAGACCCGCAACGGATATGTTTTCGCTTGCCACGATGGAACTGGCTCCAGACCTGAGACTGACCCAAGCCCGGCACCGGAACTCCGATGCAGCTTAAGCCTTTGAATTTGCTACCTAATTTGCTTTCGGGACCCGAGCGATTGTCGACCCGTCGCGATGGCGCGGGCGGGCATTAGCACAGCCCCATTTGCGGTGCAACACGGCGGAAATGCGCGGATCGTCTCAGTCCTCAGATTTCCGCTTCTTCGGGCTGGCGGCGGCAAAGGCAAAGCCCAGCGCGACACCCAGGGCAAGACCCAGACCGAAATTGCCCGTCGCGATGCCGATGGCTGCGCCGAGGATCAAACCGAAGGCAAATCCGCCGTTGACCATTGGGAACTCTCCTGAATCTGCCAGGAACCATAGGGCTTTGGGGCCCAGGGTGCAATCCACTGCTCGGCAGATCATGAGTCTGAAAAAGACAAAGCTGCAGGAGATAAAGAAGAACAAAAACAAATGGTTGGGGGTCGCTCGTGATCACAAACTAACACGCAAAACCGCTCAAAATCAGGATGTGCTTGTTCGTTGCGTGTTGGTTTCCGAGCATACTCGACGTCAGGTTTCATCGCTCATAAGTCGTGCTTTGGATATGACAGCCCTGCGATCCCAACGAGGCGCTTTCGTCTAAATTCAGAAGCCGGTTTTTTCCTGCATCGATCGTCTATCGCGCGGAGGTGGCGTTACAAAAACTAGGTACTTGCATGAGAGTACCTAGAAATTGTAACATGCTCGCCATGGCCGCTAAGTCGAACAAGGATCGCGCAATTGCCCTTGCTCAGGAGCAGGGGGTCGGGCGTGCGCGCGACTTCGAGGCCCAGGGCATTCCACGGATGACGCTGCGCCGTCTGGTGGAGGAGGGCGCGCTGACGCAGCCTTCGCGCGGACTTTACCAACTCGCCGATGCCGAACACTCCGCCGAACACAGTCTGGCCGAAGCCGCAAAGGCCGCGCCGTCCGGTGTTGTTGCGCTTCTCTCCGCGCTCCAGTTCCATGGGCTCTCCACGCAGACGCCGCATGCCGTCTGGATGCTGATGCCGTCTAAGGCTTGGGCGCCGACAAAGCCGCCGGTGCGCCTCAAGATCATACGCGCCAGTGGCGAGGCGCTCACCGCCGGCATCAAGCATCATCGCATCGACGGCGTATCTGTGCCGATCACCACGCCCGCCAAAACGGTGGCCGATTGTTTCAAGCATCGCTCGAAAGTGGGGCTCGATGTCGCGCTCGAAGCGCTCCGCGACGCGCTGCGCCGCAAGCGCGCCACCACCGATGAGATATGGCGCTGCGCCGTGGCTGACCGAGTCGCAACGGTTATGCGTCCCTATCTGGAAAACCTGCCATGACGCGGCCGCCGCTCAAAGACGTCGGCGCTTCGGTGCGCGCCCGACTGACCGACTATGCGCGCCAGCGCGGTGAGAACGCGCAGCTTCTGATGACGCGCTTCGCTATCGAACGACTGATCTATCGTCTTGCGCAATCGGGCTACCGCGACCAGTTCATTCTCAAAGGCGCGATGCTGTTTTCGCTCTGGGCGCCGGTCCCCTATCGCAGCACCGGCGATCTCGACCTGCTTGGCCAGGGCGATCCCGCACCCGAACGCATGGCCACGATATTCAAGACGCTCTGCGATCTCGCCGTGGCGGGCGATGGCGTGACCTACGAAGCCGCCAGCGTTCGCGCCGAAAACGCCCGCGATGAAGAAGACTATCGCGGCGTGCGTGTCACGCTGACCGCAATGATAGCGAACGCACGGCTGCCAATCCAGATCGACATCGGTTTCGGCGACGCCGTCACGCCGCAGGCTACCGAGGTGACGTACCCGTCGCTGCTGGACTTCCCGTCAGCCGTCGTGAAGGCCTATCCACCGGAAACGGTTGTCGCCGAAAAGCTGGAAGCGCTGGTAACGCTCGGTGTGCGCAACACCCGCATGAAGGACTTCTTCGATCTCTGGGTCATCGCCAAAACTTTTGCTTTCGATGGCGCAACGCTTTCTGCAGCCGTTGCGGCGACGTTTTTGCGGCGGAAGTCAGCGCTTTCCGGCGAGACGCCATTCGCGCTCACCGACGGATTTTCGCTGGACGCGAGCAAGCAAACCCAGTGGAATGCGTTTCTGAAACGCACGGCAATTGCAGTGCCGCCCGCGCCGTTTCCGGAGCTGGTCGGCTTCATAGCGACATTCGTGACGCCGTTGCTTTCGTCGGACGCCACCACCACCATGTCTTCACAGCAATGGCCGCAAGGTGGCCCGTGGACGACGCCGACAGGTCCTGCGAAAGACGCTTAGAGAGAATGAACTGCGGAAGTCCGTTCGATCAGGTCGGAGACAGTGTTCAGCATCGTTTTCCGGATCGCCGCCTTCGGGGATCATCCCCCCTGAAAGGAATGCGATATTTCACTCAATCGAAATTGCATCAGACACTTCGGGCCGGCGATAGGTTTCCGACGAAATCTGGATGATAGCGAATTTAGCAATCGGACCAAGTCGGCTCCGATCATTCGGTTCGGCATCCGGCAGAGCCGCCTCAGTCCTGTCATTCGGTTGCATCACCAGCGCCAGGCCGGAGATCGCCGAAAACCGCCACAACCGCAACGATTGGAAATGTCAGTGCTGTCGCCTTCCGCCTCGGTTTGTTGACGTCGTGACGGCAACCGAAAACGCTGAAGCAAACACCAATACTATTTCTAAATCGCCGATACGATCTGCGCCCATATGCGGGCGCTTTCGGCGTTTGGATTCGCTGCAACCTGGCGAGCCCATAGCGCGCCGTCTATCTGCGTTCGAGAAGAGGTGCCTGAGAGTTTGGCCAACATTGACTCTGTAGAACCGTTCACCAAACACCAGTTCAGCACAGCGGTCTCCGGCGGTTGCTTCAGTTCAAATCTTGCATCTTCAGCGATGAGCGCCGCCAAAGCCTGAGCGTGCGCCATGTTGCGTTCGATCAGTGCTGCAAGTCCCGTCTTTCCCAGTGCTACGAAAGTCGCCATCAGCGGAATCGCAGCAGCGCCGCGTGATCCCTGCACGCCAACATTGGGCGCGGCCAGATAGGCCCCGCCAAAGCTGATCGCGTCTTGCGCATCCTGAGATTTGAAAAGGATGATTGCCGATTCCTTGGGTTGGTAGAGCCATTTGTGCGCGGAGACCGCGACACTGTCTGCGTGCTCAATGCCGTCGAGACGCCCGCTGAACTGAGTGAGACGCAAAGGCCCGGCCCAGGCCGCGTCCACATGAACCCATCGGCAGGCAACGGGTTCCAATGAATCAATGACGCCGCGACCGGTCGTGCCCGCGGTCAACACTACAGCCGCTTCCTGGACGTCACCTAAGACCGCCCGGTCCAGACGACCGTGCGCATCCACAGTAACGGCGCGAAACGGCATGCCGAGGATGTGGGCGGCTTTTGCTATGGATATATGCGCATCGGCTGAAGCAATCACGCATTGCGCGCTGGCTGCGCAAGAGTAGCGTTCCGGCCTGGGAAGTCGCCGCGCAGCTCGGCCACAGGAGTCCCGATGTCAGCACGACCGAGATCTACGCACCGTTCGATCCGACGTATCTTTTCAAATCGACCGCAGCAATCGATGACTTCCTGCAGCGCGTTGCGTGTCAGTTGCGTGTTGGTTCGATCTCCGAGTTCTTGATC